>NZ_JAUBUB010000067.1:0-36149 GCF_036705265.1 Microcoleus sp. B4-C2 | reverse complement strand
AATGCAGCGTACAATATTCTCAGAAAAGCAATCCCAAATGCGTTCCGCAATGGGATAGGGAGCTGCGTAGTTCAGCCAAGGCGGGTCGATCCGCTCAAAGTAAAAGTGAAAGGGGAGGGGCTTAGCGCCTCCCATGTCATGCAATAAATGACTATACTTTTACCAGCTATAAATAGCATATCCCCTGTCTGCTACTGAGCCAATAAGTCCGATCGCACCCCAGGCATTCTAAAATCAAAGGTAATTAACCTAGATTTCAACTCAATACCACATGGATACTAAAGCTTTTAAACGATCGCTCCAACAGTCGGAAAACTACCACCGCAAGGGTTTCGGACACGAAGCTGAGGTAGCTGGGGTAATGCAGACGGCTTATCAAAGCAGTCTGATCCAGCAAATTCGCGACAATAATTACAGACTGGAACGTGGGGCAGTCACGATCCGGCTAGCTGAGGCTTTTGGCTTTTGCTGGGGGGTGGAACGCGCTGTAGCTATTGCTTACGAGACTCGCCAGCATTTCCCAACCGAACGGATTTGGATTACTAATGAGATTATTCATAATCCGTCTGTCAATCAGCATCTCCGGGAGATGGAAGTTGGTTTTATTGCTGTTGAGAACGGGCAGAAAGATTTTTCGGTTGTCGATAGGGGCGATGTGGTAATTTTACCTGCTTTTGGAGCCAGTGTCCAAGAAATGCAGTTGCTTAATGATAATGGCTGCAAGATTGTTGATACTACTTGTCCTTGGGTTTCTAAGGTTTGGAATACTGTTGAAAAGCACAAAAAAAAGGATTACACTTCGATTATTCACGGTCAGTATAAGCATGAGGAAACTGTTGCTACGAGTTCTTTTGCTGATAAGTATTTGATTGTGCTGAATTGGCAAGAAGCTGAATATGTCAGCAATTATATTTTGCATGGGGGCGATCGCGCTGAGTTTCTTGCTAAGTTTAGTAAGGCTTATTCTGCTGGTTTTGACCCGGATCTGGATTTAGAAAGGGTGGGAATTGCTAACCAAACTACTATGCTCAAAACTGAGACAGAGAATATTGGCAAGTTGTTTGAAAAAACAATGATGCGGAAGTTCGGACCGGAGAATTTGAGCGAGCATTTTCTGAGTTTTAATACTATCTGCGATGCGACTCAGGAACGGCAAGATGCTATGTTGAGTTTGGTTGAGGAAAAGTTGGATTTGATGCTGGTGATTGGGGGTTTTAATTCTTCTAATACTACGCATTTACAGGAAATTGCGATCGACAAAACTGTTCCTTCTTTTCACATTGATTGTGCGGAGCGCATTTTACCGGGAAATCGGATCGAACACAAGCCTTTGGGGGGAGATTTGGTCGTAACTGAAGGTTGGCTACCGGATGGTAAAATTGTAGTGGGCGTGACTTCGGGTGCTTCTACGCCTGATAAGGTTGTTGAAGATGCGATCGATCGCATTTTCGCGATGAAAGCGGCTGCGATTGTGTAATTATATTGTTTCGGGTGCGATTCGTTTAGCCGAGTGCGACCTGATAAGGTTGTTTAGTATGGGAAGCCCACTTCCCTACCGGATTCACACCCGCTACTCCCACGTAAAAAACTTCATTTGAAGTCCGGTCATGCCTCAAGTAAGCAGTCAACAACCCGGCACTGATCGGAGTGTGCGATTCGTTTAACCTAAAGTAAGTTAAAAAGCTTGCGAGACGGTTAGCCCAGTTGATGAGACTGGTGACAACTGGTTACATTTGAAGGTGAACCGCCATGCGGTAAGTCCTTCCCTCCAAGTGCAGGAGTGAAAGCATATCCCCTAGTTTACCGGGTGGCAACCAATAGGCTAAAGCGGGGTAGCCCTGTCAAGGTGTTCTTTATTCAGGCATTCTTGGTGAATCTTGAACGGCAACGGTCGCTGGCGACAAGCTTGGCAACCTTACGAATAAACTTAGATCAGCGACTGTTGCCGTTCTCTTCGATTTGCGGGTATCGGTATAATGGTTGAAACCTTGTAGGACTAGCATACAAGCTATTGGCTCACCCCATCTTGCAGTATTTAGGAGAAACTGCTGCCTCTATGACTGATGTGATGCAATTTCTGGGAGATAGTCCACCAAAGTTACTAGCTAATTATCAAATCAGAATCATTGATGGCAACTGTTTAGCTGCGGGGTAGTAATAAATATGTAGTGATTAGATATTTATTGGCTCAAAACATAGTTGTAATGATGGATAAAATACCAAATAGCACCAATATGGTTTTCTAACTTTTTAGAAAATGAAAGAGTTTTTCTTACGATCCGAAAAACACGTTGGCGCAAAGTATTATTAAATCTTTCAATGTGATTAGTTTTTCCACTGTCTTTCCCAACTGGCTGAGGGCGTAGCGAAGGAAAAATACAAGCATATGCAGCCCAAAAATCTGTATAGCAAACAGCACATTGTCGATATACAGAAGGTAGAGAATTCCATAATTGTTTGGCTCCTTCTTCGCTACGATCACCAATATAAAGACCAATAATTTCTCTGGTCTCTCTATCCATTGCGGCGCCACACCCATTGCTTATTTTCTTGGTAATCTACAAATGGGCACAGTTCATCACATTCAACATTCAATCTGACTTTTTTTAGGTTTAACCTTTACTCTGCGTTGGAGTGAGGCATATTTATTATTTACGTAATCCTGTAACCATTTTTGAGAAACACCCGTGCTTCTAGCTAGGGCTTGCTGAATATATCGGTTGCACTTGACGTGGCATGGGTTAAGAACTGGTGCGATGCAAGTCAGGTGCAAAAAAAACAGGTAAAATAGAGCAAAACCCCTGCATCACCATCTGCGATCGTGTACCGAAAAGCTGAGCTTGCTCCCCCCTCACCCTCCGACTTTGAACTCCCCTCATGTGGAAAGTTGTCAGCAGATAACCGTTGGGTAAAAATGGCCCAAATAATCCCGTGGTCTGAATTTGAATCAGAATATGCGACCAACTTCCCCACAGAAAAGGGGGCCCCTGCTAAATCCTTTAGGATGGCATTGGGGGCATTAATTATTAAAGAAAAATTAGGAATTAGCTCCGAGTGAAACAGTAGAACAGATCCGTGAAAACCCCTATCTGCAATACTTCATCGGTCAATCAAGCTACAGCAACGAACTCGCATTTGACCCATCCCTCTTAGTACACTTTCGGCAACGAATCAGTCCCAACCTAATTAATAAAGTGAACGAACGCATGGTTGAAAAAATGCGAGAAATCACGCCTGTCAAACCCGAAAAAAAAAAGGATTCGGACGCCAAAAATGAGTCACCCAATCGCGGTAAACTAATCATAGATGCAACCTGCGCCCCAGCCGACATTAGTTATCCGACCGACTTAGGACTATTAAACAGAGCCAGAGTTCATACAGAAAAAATCATAGACATTCTGTATAAACAAATTAAAGAAAAAACCACTAAAAAACCAAGAACCTACCGTAACCTAGCCAGGAAAGACTACTTAGCAGTAGCCAAACAACGACGACCGACCAAAAACAAAAAAAGACAAGCAATTAAAAAACAACTTCAATATATCAAAAGAAACCAGGCTCATATTGAACAGCTAATTGATGCGGGTGCGAGCCTAGAAGGTCTGAATAAAAAACAATATAAAACCTTGCTAGTCCTCACAGAAGTCGCTCGCCAACAACAGTGGTTATTTGACAACGATAAACAGAGTATTGAGGATAGAATAGTAAGTTTAAGTCAACCCCATATTCGTCCCATAGTCAGAGGAAAAGCCGGAAAAAGCGTAGAATTTGGAGCCAAACTATCAGCCAGTTGTTTTGAAGGATATGTATTTTTAGACCGGATGAGCTGGGAT
Organism: Microcoleus sp. B4-C2; assembly: GCF_036705265.1. Lineage (NCBI taxonomy): Bacteria > Bacillati > Cyanobacteriota > Cyanophyceae > Oscillatoriales > Microcoleaceae > Microcoleus > Microcoleus sp. B4-C2. The sequence continues at coordinate 32,316 of NZ_JAUBUB010000067.1, read as the reverse complement.
AACTTTAACGAATCAGGGGACTTAAAAGCACTCTTTAGAAGCTTATTATAGATTCACAGGATATTATCCCGAGTCCGTTCATGCCGATCGCATTTACCGTACAAGAGAAAACCGAGCATGGTGTAAAGAAAGAGGCATTAGAATTAGTGGGCCACCTCTAGGAAGACCCCCAGCAAATGTGAGTAAAGCAAAAAAGAAGCAAGCTTTAGAAGATGAAAGAATTAGAAATGCAATAGAGGGAAAGTTTGGGCAAGGGAAAAGAAGATTCGGTCTCAATAGAGTTATGGCTAAACTTGATAATACCTCTGGTACGGTTATTGCAATTACTTTTTTGGTTATGAACCTTGCTACCTGGTGGCGCCGGGTTTTTTGTGTGTTTTTCTGTCTATTTGGAAAAAGAACACCTGTTTTTGGGTTGAAGATAATCCCCAATTATAATTGGGGGGACTTGATACCGAAAAAACTTATATATAACTCTGCTTGAATATATCGATCACTCCTGTTCTTAGTTTGCGATCGATTATTCAGCAAACCCTAGCTATACCAGCCAAAGAAATCTTCTCCAAAAGAAGTTGATCGATTAAATCTTTTGTTGCTGAGCTAATTACCATGAAAATGTGGAATCCTCGATTCACGCGAGGAGTCATCCCACACTAATCGAAGCGATATAGTGTGGGGATTCCCGTCTGACTAGCTAAACTCCAAGGGGTAATATATACTTGGATGCGAACCTGCTAACCTGAAATTTTTAATTTTAGATATCAAAGAACTGACTGATGGATTTAGACCAACAGATTCAAGCATTGATCGAAAAAGCTCCGCCCGACGGTTCGACGCCACAAATCTTAAAGGCGATCGCCCCGGCCCTGGTGTTAATTGCCCAACAGCTACAGCACCTTGAATACTCGATCCTGCAAGCGGTAGACCAAAGTTGGGCGATCGTGGTTTTGAGCAATCTCAAGCAACCGGGACGGGAGAAGAGGGTGATTTATGCTTGGAGCAGTATTAAAGATGCGTCGCAGGCTGCGGCTGCTGGGGGCGATCGCCTCAGACCGGTGCTTTTGCCTGTCACTCACATTTTATTTCAGATGATAGCTCTCGAAGGTCTTGACAGCATTGTTTTTTTTGAAAGTCCCGGAAATCAGGAAGTCGGGACGGAAATCCCTCGCGAGCAAGTACAGAGTTTAATTAACGTTTACTTGCAACAGTATCGATCGGCTCCACCGCCGGATCTTGCCTAAACAAATCAATTTTCTATTAATTGGTAACAGGGCATTAGGCATTGGGAATTCCCCATTACCAATTCCCCATTACCAATAAAGTGTAACTTTTTAACCTCTAATAAAGTCTACTCAAAACGTATTCAGCCAAATCAATCAAAGCTTGGCGGGACTCTGAATGGGGCAGCGCAGCTAAGTATTCGACGGCTTTCTGTGCGTGGTTTGTGGCTAGTTCTCGCGATCGCTCTATGCCTCTAGAATCTTCTACCAGTGCCAGGGCCTGCTCTATATCTCCTTCTTGGGCAAATTCCCGTTCTATGAGAACTTCCAAGTAAGGTTTTTCTTCTAGGGCAAATAGTGCGGGTGCTGTCAGATTACCGCTTCTGAGATCCGAGCCTGCGGGTTTCCCCAAAGTTTCCGTTGAAGCGGTGAAATCTAATATATCATCTACTATTTGGAATGCCAAACCAATGTTGCGACCGTAGTTGTACAAATCGTCTGCTATTTCCGCTGAAACCTCGCTCAAACAGCCCGCTGCTTTGGAACTGTTGGCAATTAAAGACGCTGTTTTGTAATAACTTTTTTCGAGGTACGCTTCGATCGACAAGCTGGTGTCAAATCCATTTAGTCCCTGTTGAATTTCCCCCTCAGCTAAATCCATAATCACTTCTGAAAGCAGTTTGACTACTGGCAGGTTGTCGAGATTTGCCAAATGCCAGGAAGATTGAGCAAACAGAAAGTCTCCCGCCAATACTGCCACTCGGTTGTTAAACCGACTGTGAACCGTCGGCACTCCCCGTCGCAGATCCGACTCGTCCACCACGTCGTCGTGCACGAGACTAGCTGTGTGGATCATTTCCGTGATTTCAGCGAGGCGGCGGTGTTTTTCTGTGATTTCCCGATCGGGCATAGTCGCCTTGGCCATCAACAGAACGATCGCGGGTCTCACTCGTTTTCCCTTTGTGCCGAATAAGTATTCTGCAGCCGCGTACAAGATGGGATGACGGGCACCCACTAACTGTTTTAAGTTTTCTGTCAACAGTCGCAGGTCTTCTTCAACCGAGGAAAATAGGAGAGTGCTAGAGATCATGGATACGCCGACTCAAGCCGTAAAGTAACAAAATTTTACATATCATATCTTTATTTTAAGGTAATTCTCTGCAATAGAAAAGAAAAATCTAGGATATCTGCAGTTATTTGTCATCTACCACCCGATGGGAGTCACCCGTCTGCCAGAGGCGAGTAGCCGGCTGCCAGAGGGGTTGCCCCTATTGTATCGAATTGTTAAGGACCTTGCCAAAAATTCTCTAAATCCCAGAAACCCTGTGTTATTATGGGTATTAAGGATTTAAACAATTCTATACATTAAGTACAGCCAGACGGGCAGGTAGCTATTAGGTGCCTGTAAAAGTTTCGTAGAGCCAGCCTTGTTAGTCGATCGCAGCCAAAATTTCTGGTACAGATTTTTAGTTCCTCGCGGCTAAAAGTTTTCAGAAGTTAAGAGTAGCGCATCTTATGTGCACGGTAGCTCAAAGCAGCTAAAGTGGATGGTTTTAGGCTGTTTAAGCATCTGTAAAGCAGTAAATCATTGTTGATGACCGGGAACGCCTAAATGTTCCCGCAGGCTTGATATGGAAAAACAGCCTTCAGAACCAAGGCATGGTCTTGCGTGCTGACTTAATGTAGTAGGTCTTGAACTTGTCCTGCTCCTCCTCGTCCTTGACTTTTGGTTCTAATTATGATTTATCGCGATATTCCTCTAATTATTCCCATTCTGGCCGCCGGCTATGTAATGACTATTTATGTAGTGCTGATGTTGGCCCAACGCAGCGCTAAAATAACTCGATTGGGCGAGTAGTGCATTGCTGGGCAGCCGAAGTCGGCAGCAGCGCCCTCGCTTCACCCTTGAGAATTCGGAATACTCAATAATAACCCTGCCTTGAATGCTTGCGCGCAAAGGCAGGGTTATTATTTACAATTGCGGACACCCTGATTTTCTGGGCTGCTAGTTCCTGCAACACATAGCTATAGTTATCGATGTTCAATGCCAACAGCCTCTGAGGCAGGATATTATATTTAGTAGCAGCTTGTATCGGTCACGACAAGTTTCATGTCAGGGAAACTCTGCCAATGTTCCGAGAAAGCTATTAAATTATTGTCAAAAACGCTGAGTTTGAAGTTGTCGGTTATTGTGCAAAAACTCGCAATATTCCTATTTTTCAGGGCAAGAACTTACAAAAATAAAACACGAAATTTCTGAATCGAGCATCCGGCTTGCTCAACATAAGGAATCCATAAATTTGCACTGCAATTACATATTTCATCAAAGGGTGCTTAAGCTGTTGTGCATTTAATTTGTATGTTGAGGGCGGGCAGGATGCCCAACCCCTACTCCCCACAAGAGGAAAAATTTATTTTACTATGCAATTTAAATGCGGATTAGCTTAACTTGCTGAGTCAGTCAGATAGTCTCTGCCATTTATTCACAGCTTGCCAAGAAGATCATCTGGTACACAGAGAGCCACAAAAGTAATTTTTAATTTCAAAAATATTCTCGATATAACTGTATGGTAGAAAAGTAATTGCTACTATTAATAACCCCTTAAAAATTCATTAATTTTTGATTAAAAGACTACAACACCGAGTAGAAATTGTCAGAGAATCTTAAGCTACACTGCCTAAATAGTTGTGTAATCCAGACGAACTCAAACAAGTTTTCCTAAATATGATGCACAATGGTTTACAAGCGATAGATAATTGCCTAATTTTAAAATTAGAGGTGAGAGAAGAAAATCCGAGCCTGCTCGTCAGTGGCAACTGAATTACTTGGTAATTTTGCCACGAATATGTGATCCGTTGTTTACCACAAAACCCGCCTACGAAGGCAGCGGGTTGGGACTGGAGATTGTTAAAAAAAGTGTGGAAAAACATTTGGCTAAAATAGAAGTAACATCAGTTATCGGCCAAAGGACGTGTATCGTGCCAATTCATATCGCCGTTTAGCGCGATCGCACTAAAAATCATACCAATGCGGGACTAAAATGCAACTTTAGACCGATGTCAATTCTCTATTGCTGTGAGGATACCGCGACTGTAAAATCTGAAATCTAAAATGGTATTAAGTGGCGGTTCCCCCTGCATCTATCCCCCTTGATTTGCCCATGTCAACAACAGTTTCTGATACTCAAAGCTTGCTAGAACAGGCGATCGACCCCAAACCGCCGGTGCTGCCTCCAGACACACCCTTGAAAGTCGCAATTGCTGCCATGACTCAGGCGAGTGCCAGTTGTATTTTAATCGCGTTTGAGCAGCAATTGCTCGGAATTTTTACAGAACGTGATGTTGTGAAAATAACTGCTAGCGAAATACCGCTAGCAGGGGTGGCAATTTCTGAGGTGATGACTGAAAACCCGATCGCCCTGAACCTCGATCAAGGGGGAAATATCTTCAAAGTATTGAGCATATTGCGATCGAAAAGAATCCGTCATTTACCCCTCCTAGACGAAGGTGGCAAGTTGCTAGGCGCTATCACCTGCGAAAGCATCCGTCAAATCCTCAAACCGGCCGACTTGCTAAAAATGTGGCGCGCCGAAGAAATTATGACCACACAAGTAATAGTTACCTCAAGCAGCGCTTCAGTTTTAGAAGTCGTAAAACAGATGAGAACCCAGCGAAAAAGCTGCATAGTCATTTGCACTGACAGCGACAACAAAAATCAGAAACCTGTGGGCATAATTACAGAACGCGATATTGTTAAATTCCAAGCTTCGGGGCTAGATTTCGCACGTACTCCCGTCACCGCCGCGATGAGTTTTCCGCTGATACCGTTGCAGGTAAAAGCCACCTTGTGGCAGGCTCACCAGTTAATGCAGCAGCACGGCATCCGGCGCTTGGTGGTGGTGGACGAGGAAGGATATTTAGCCGGAATTGTGACTGAAATTAGCCTGCTGCAGGCCTTAGATCCGGTAGAAATGCACGCAAATGTCGAGCTTTTGCAGGAAACAGTCGCCGACAAAATTCAGGAGTTGAACAAAATGAACGAAGAATTGCAAAAAGAAGCGTTGCGGAGAACTGAAGTCGAGGAAAAATTGCGACTCTTAAATGATAATTTGGAAGAACAAATCAAACAGCGAACTTTAGAATTAATTAATGCCAACAGTCAGTTAAAAAAGGAAATACAAGACCGCACCACCGCTGAATCTGAAGTTCGCCGCCTCAACACCGAACTCGAACAGCGGGTTCTAGATCGCACAGTTCAACTAGCAGCCAGTAACGAAGAATTGCAGCAACAAATTAGCGGTAGAAAATTGCTCGAAGAAAAATTGCACTTTTCTGAAAGGAAAGTACGCGCCGTTTTTGAAGCGATGACCGACATCGTTCTCGTGCTAGATAGTCAGCGGAACATTGAAATTTTGCCAACGAATGTGGCAGCGATTTCTGAGTCTGATTTCGATATAGTCAGCTTGACTATAGAACATTTTCTTGACGATGACAACCCGGATGATTGGTGGGTCTTAGTCCAGCAAGTCTTAGAAACACAACAACCTATCAATTTTGACTACAGCTTAACATTTTGCGATCGCGCAATTTGGTTTTCTGCCTGCATTTCTCTGTTCTCAAAAGATGCAGTTATTTGGGTTGCCCGCAACATTAACGCCCGCAAAATAGCAGAGTCAGCGCTGTGCCAAAAAAATGCAGAGTTATCTCATACCTTAGAAGAACTGAAGCGGACTCAAAAAGAACTTATTCAATCAGAAAAAATGGCAGCCCTCGGACAGTTAATTGCCGGAGTTGCTCATGAAATCAATTCTCCTTTAGGGGCGATTCGCTCTTCTGTGCAGAACATCGCCGACTTCTGGACGGAACAGTTGCAGCAGTTGCCGATATTTTTTCAACAACTATCCCCGGAAAGGCGACAGGATTTCTTTGCTTTACTACACAAGTCCAGCCAAGAAACAGATACATTATCTAGTAAAGAAAAACGTCAGTTAAAAAAACTTTTGCAGGGTAAATTAGAATCAGAAAACATTGACGACGCCGCTAGTCTTGCCTGTACTTTATTAGATATCGGTATCGGCAATAATGTAGAACCTTTTTTACCTTTGTTGAAAGACAGCCAAAGTCGAAACATTGTACAAATCGCCTACCAATTTGCTACGGTACAAAAAAGCACCAAAAATATTGCTACTGCTACAGATAGGGCAGCAAAAATCGTTTTTGCTTTAAAAAGCTACTCTCGTTACGACCAGTCGGGTTCCAAAGTTATCGCTAATATTACCGACGGTATTGATACTGTTTTAACGCTTTACCACTACCAAATCAAACACGGTGTGGAAGTAGTCAGAAACTATGGTACTAATTTGCCCTCTGTGCTATGCTATCCTGATGAACTCAGTCAAGTTTGGACAAATTTAGTTCACAATGCTTTACAAGCGATGGGTAACAAAGGCGTGTTAAAAATTGATGTCAAACACCAAGCGAATGCAATATCAGTCAGTATTACCGACAGTGGCCCTGGCATTCCCCCAGAAATTATGCCGAGAATTTTTGAGCCGTTTTTTACAACTAAACCTCCAGGGGAAGGCAGTGGTTTGGGGTTAGATATAGTTCAAAAAATTCTGGAGAAACATCAAGGTGGACTGCAAGTAGAAAGCGTGCCTGGTCAAACAAAATTTACTATATCCTTGCCCATAGGAATCCCTTGATAGCAATAAAAAAAACCGGGAAATTACCCAATTTTACAATTTTAATAGAAGTAAAGTTTTATGTCTAAACCAGTAATTTTGTGCGTTGACGATGAAGTTGTGGTCTTAAATAGTTTGAAAATTCAACTTAAAAAAGAATTTGGGGATGCTTACCTCTATGAAGTAGCAGAAAATGCAGATGAAGCTCTGGAAATTATGGAGGAAATTCAAAAAGAAGATGAAAGTGATATTTTAGTCATAGTATCTGACTGGTTAATGCCAGGGATTAAAGGAGATGATTTTTTGATTATGGTTCACCAAAAATATCCTAAAATTGTGAAAGTTATGCTGACCGGGCAAGCAGACGAAGTAGCAATATCACGGGTGAAAGAGCAAGCAAACTTGCACCGTTGTTTGTACAAGCCGTGGGAGCGCAAAGAATTAGTAGAAACAATAAAATCTGGTTTGACAAAAATATGAACAATAAACCTGTGATTATTTGTGTGGATGACGAACCGATAATTCTTGAAAGTTTGAAAATTGAGTTAAAAAAAACCCTGGGGGAAGAACACTTATTAGAAACCGCTGAAGGTGGCGAAGATGCTTTAGAGTTAATCGAGGAATTACTGGCAGAGGGTTGCGAAATCGTAGCAGTGATTTCCGACTATCTGATGCCGAATATCAAAGGGGACGAATTGCTGAAGCAGATTCACAGAATTTCGCCAAAAACTATCAAAATCATGCTGACGGGGCAAGCAGACTTAGAAGCCGTGGCGAATACTATTAAATATGCTAAATTGTACCGTTACATATCGAAACCTTGGCAGTCGGAAGATTTGAAGTTGACGGTAAAAGAAGCGATTAACAGCTATTTTAGGGAGAAGCAATTAGCGCAACAAAATGCTCAGCTCCAAAAGCTAAATCAAGAACTGGAAACTTTAGTCGAGGAGCGGACTGCACAACTGCGATTGTCTGAGGAAAAGTTTGCTAAAGCTTTTCGTTCTTCTCCCAACCCGATTACTATTACCAGATTTAATGACGGTCGTTATTTAGAAATTAATGAGGCTTTTTGTCAGACTATTGGTTATTCTGCTGCAGAAATTCTCGATCGCACGGCGCTTGAGTTGAATCTTTGGGAAAATATACAAGCCCGCGCCGAGTTGTTTAAACTGTTAGATGAAAAACAAATTATTCTGAATTATGAATTTAATTTTCGCACTAAAACAGGGGAAGTTAGAACGGGGCTGCTGTCAGCAGAAATCATTGAGATTCATGGGGAAACCTGCGTAATTTCTGTGATTCAAGATATTAGCGATCGCAAATTAGCGGAAGAAAAACTCCGAGCTATAGCGGCTTCTTTAGCAGCAGCGCAAAGAATCGCCCGTGTCGGTAATTGGGAATGCGATTTATCGGCCAACACAACTACTTGGTCGGAAGAATTATCTCGGATTTTTGGGATCGCTCCAACCCAGCCTGCGCCAACACTAACTGAGTTTTTGCAATACGTGCATCCCGACGATCGACAAAAGTGGCAAACAACGATCGACACTGCTATTGCTAGCGGGCAATCTTACACTTTGGAATATCGAATTCTGCGCCCGGAACAGAAAATTGTTGCGGATAATTCTCCGTCACAAATAAGTGAAGCCGGCTTCATCCGCTACATCGAAGCCAGAGGAGAAGTAGTTGTCAACCAACAAGGGCAAGTGACAAAACTATTCACAACTTTGATGGACATTACTCCACGCAAGCTAGCAGAAATAGCCCTTGCAGAGAGCGAAGAAAAATACCGTCATTTAGTTGAGACTTCCCAAGATATTATCTGGTCTTGCAATGCTCAAGGACACATTACTTTTGTCAACCAAGCAGTTAAACAAATATACGGTTACGAGCCTGAAGAAATGCTCGGCTGTTCTTTTAGCGATTTCTTGGCTCCCGGAGAAATAGACTGGAAATGGGAACTTCAGCAGCGCTTGCTGACGGGAAAAACTGTGTTTCAGTACGAAAATATAGTATTAGGAAAAGACGGTAGAAAGATTGATGTAAATACCAAGGCGATCGCGCGCATGGACGCTGAAGGAAACATCATCGGCACAACAGGCACTGCTAGCGATATTACCGAACGCAAACAAGCTGAAATAGTCCTGCAAAAAGCCAAAGAAGAAGCCGACAGAGCGAACAGGGCAAAAAGCGAATTTCTCTCGAATATGAGCCACGAATTGCGAACTCCCCTCAACGCAATTCTCGGTTTCAGCCAACTGCTTGCCCGCGACCCAGACCTCGATGCCGACCAACAGCAATACTTAGGAATTATTACCCAGAGCGGGGAACATTTGCTTGTTCTGATTAACAATATTCTGCAAATGTCAAAAATTGAAGTCGGGCTGGTGACACTTAATAATAGCACCTTCGACTTACACAAAATGCTAAAAAATACTGAAAATATGCTGAAGCTGCAAGCCGAAAAAAAAGGGTTGCAGTTAATTTTTGATTGTTCACCAGCTCTCCCTCAATATATAGAAACTGACGAAAGCAAGTTGCGACAAGTATTGATAAATGTAGTCGGAAATGCTATTAAGTTCACGGCAGAAGGTGGTGTCAACTTGAGAATCAAACATGAGTTGTTAAAAACTAAAAATGAGGGAGAGATTCAACCAATTGACAGTTGCTGTTTGCTATTTGAAGTGGAAGACACTGGTGCTGGAATTTCGGCGGAAGAAATGGAGAATTTGTTTAAACCTTTCGCGCAAACAGAAAGCGGGAAAAAAGCTCAAGAAGGAACCGGTTTGGGCTTGCCAATCAGCCAGCAGTTCGTTAAGTTAATGGGAGGGAAGATGACGGTAACAAGCACCCTCGGTCGCGGCAGCATTTTTAGATTTGATGTTAAAGTTTCGCTCCCTAGTGCAGTGGAAATTCAGGTGGCTCAAACAGCTCGCCGAGTGGTGGGCCTGGAACCCGGACAGCCAGAATACCGGATTTTAGCTGTTGACGATCGCCTGGAAAGCCGCTTGCTGTTGGTCAGAATGCTGACATCCCTTGGCTTTGCGGTGCAGGAAGCTGAAAATGGGGTTCAAGCTGTGGAAATGTGGTCGAGTTGGGAACCTCATTTGATTTGGATGGATATGCGGATGCCGGTGATGGACGGTTACGAAGCTACTAAACAGATTAAAGCGCATTTGAAAGGTCAAGCAACGGTGATTATTGCTCTGACTGCAAGTGCTTTTGATGAGGAGCGATCGCTGATTTTGTCTGCTGGTTGCGATGATTTTGTAGCGAAGCCTTTTCGGGAGCAAGTGATTCTGGAAAAGATGGCTAAGTATCTGGGAGTCCGCTATGTTTACGATCGAGAAGCTTCGCTAAGTTCTGATGCTGCGGTGTCCGGCGAGGTTTCCACGGCAACTGAAACGGCTGATTTGGCTTTTACGCTGAATACTTCATTTTTGGAAGCTATGCCTGCGGAATGGGTTGATGAATTGTATTCTGCGGCGGATGCGGTTGATAACGAGGAGATTTTTCGGCTGTTGTTGTCGATTCCTCCTATTAATGCTAGTTTCGGCAACGCGATCGCCGATTTGGCGAATAACTTCCGGTGCGATCGGATTATCGATTTGATTGAGGAGTTTAGAAATTGTTGAAGGATGAAAGAAGAAGGGATAATAGGGGCAGGTTCAGGATTATTGATCGTGTAGGTCGATCGCCTATTTGTAAACTCGCCTGCTATAGACTAATTTACTTGTAGCCAAGCTCCACACCCTGGTAATCATCAGTCCTTCCCAATTCTTTAATCTCAAATCTCAAATCTCAAATCTTAACTAGGATAAGTTCTGTAAATATAAAAGGAGTTGATTGAGGAGGGAGTGCTATAATGACTATTTAACCACTTTTGATAATTCCAACAATTTTTAAATTAACAAAAAATAGCGATCGATGATCAAAAATCAAATAGAAGAAAATAAAGGCAACATATTAATTGTTGACGATACTCCAGAAAATTTGCAAGTTTTATCAGCAACGCTGTCCGATCGGGGCTACAAAGTCCGCGGCGTAATTAACGGCAAAATGGCAATCAGGGCCGCGCGCTCTGGTTGTCCCGATTTGATTTTGCTCGACATCAAAATGCCGGAAATGGACGGCTACGAAGTCTGCACCCAGCTCAAGGAAGATCCGAAGACATCCGAAATTCCAGTTATTTTTATCAGCGCTTTAGATGAAGTATTGGACAAACTAACCGCCTTTCAAGTGGGAGGGGTTGATTATGTCACAAAACCGTTTCATGTAGCAGAAGTTTTAGCGCGAATCGAACACCAACTGACTATCCAAAGACTGAAAAAACAATTGCTCGATCGCAATAAAGAACTGCAAGAAGAAATAATAGAACGCAAAAAAGCTGAAGAAGCAGCGGCCGCTGCCTCGCTTGCAAAAAGTCAATTCGTTGCCAACATGAGCCACGAATTGCGGACTCCCCTGAACGCCATCCTGGGTTTTACCCAAGTCATGAGCCGCGACTCTTCCCTGGGCCACGAAAATCTCGAAAATCTCCGAATTATTAACCGCAGCGGTCAACATTTGCTGGAACTAATTAACGATGTTTTAGACTTGTCGAAAATAGAAGCAGGGATAATTGGCTTAGATCAACGCAGCTTTGACCTTTATCAACTCCTCGACACTCTCGAAGAAATGTTTCAAATTAAAGCTGAAACAAAAAAAATGCAACTGAGATTTTCCGTCGAGGCTAATGTTCCCCAATATATAAAAACTGACGAAAAAAAGCTGCGCGTTTGCTTAATTAACCTGCTGGCAAATGCCATGAAATTTACTCACGACGGGGGCCGTATTTGGCTGCGCGTGAGCGTGGAAAGCAACCAGCAACAGCCGGCAGAATCGGAAAGTCATCTTAACTATACCTTCGTCGATCCATTGTTAATTTTGTTTGAAGTTGAAGACACTGGAATTGGCATAGCAGCAGCAGAAATTGATACTTTATTTGATGCTTTCGTGCAAACACAAGCGGGGAGAAAAGCGGCTGATGGTACGGGATTGGGTTTGACAATTACTAAAAAATACGTGCAGATAATGGGCGGGGATATTTGGGTAAAAAGTGTTTTAGGTGAGGGAACCAGTTTTAAATTTAATATCCGAGTATTGGCCGCTATTTCGTCGGAAATAACCGTGGCGACATTTCAGCGTGCGATCGGACTAGAAGCAGATCAACCGATTTATCGGATTTTAGCAGTTGACGACAATCCAGACAATCGGCTGCTGCTGGTTAAAATGTTGCAACCAATTGGTTTTGAAGTCCGAGAAGCGGAAAATGGCTACCAAGCGGTTGAACTTTGGGAAAGTTGGCAGCCTCATTTAATTTGGCTGGATACGCGAATGCCAGTAATGGACGGTTTTGAAGCTGTCCGACAAATTAGAGCCAAAGAGAAACAAACTCAGTGGCGAACTGTAATTATTGCTCTGACTGCTAGCACTTTTGAGGAAAAAAAAGGCGAAATTCTCGACGCAGGTTGCGACGATTTTGTGCGGAAACCTTTTCAAGAACAAATCCTTTTTGATAAGATGGCTTGCTACTTGGGAGTGCGCTATCTTTATCAAGAGTTGCCCCGACTCCCTGTCAGGGCTTTACGGCGTTATTGTGTGAACGAAAAACCCGATTCATTTTTCGGAGGGCTGCTGGCTCAAATGCCTCAAAGCTGGGTGAAGGAACTCCATGACGCAGCTAATGATGTTAATGAAGAGCTGGCGATTCAACTTGTCGATCGCATCTGGGAAAGTCATCCAACTTTAGCTGAGGCTTTAAAAGATTTGCTTGCCGATTACCGACTCGACAGGATAATGGATTTAACTCGATCGAGTTTAAAATAAATGGATAATAGCGAAATTAAAGTATTGGTGGTTGATGACCAACCAAGCAATCTGCGGTTCTTATCCAAACTGCTAACATCCCAGGGGTATCTAGTTTACCGAGCTATTTCCGGTCAACTGGCGTTGAATGTTGCGATCGCCCATCGCCCGGATTTAATTTTGCTCGACATTAGAATGCCGGAAATGAGCGGTTATGAAGTTTGTCGGAGACTGAAAGCGACACCGGAAACTGAACAAATTCCGGTAATTTTTTTAAGCGTATTAGATGAAATGAACGATAAATTACAAGCTTTTCGAGTAGGAGGCGCCGACTATATTACGAAACCATTTCAAGTAGAAGAAGTTTTAGCGCGCATCGACAAGCAAGTCCGCTTGCAAAAGCTGCAACAGCAATTAAAAGAACAAAATTATCAACTGCAACAGTCGCAGTCGCTGCTTGCTAGCATATTAAATAGTTCCTTAGACTGTGTGGTGGCTTATTCTGCTGTCCGCAACAGTGAGGGAAATATTGTAGATTTCCAGTGGCTGTTGATTAACCCTGCTGCTGAAAAATTTTATGGTCTGCTATTAAATGAGATAGTTGGCAAGAATTTGTTAGCCAAAGTTTCCCAAGTTAGCAATAACAGGTTATTTGATTTGTATGTTTCTGTAGTAGAAACAGGAGAAACTGTAGACCAAGAATTTTATTATGAACAGGAGGGAGATACAATTGTTTGGCTGCACATTGTGGCGGTCAAATTAAACGATGGTCTGGCAGTAACATTTCGTAACATTACCGAGCGTAAACGAGCAGAAATTGCCCTACGAGACAGCGAAGAACGCTTCCGCGCGATATTCGAGCAAGCTGCGGTCGGCATAGCTAAAACCGCACTTTGTGGTAAATTTATGCGGGTAAATCCTGGCTTTTGTCAAATTGTCCGCTATGCACAATCTGAATTGTTACAGCAAAATTGGGAGGCAATTACTCACCCAGATGATAGAGAAGCGGACAGAGAATACCTGGGTTCGCTGTTATCTGGGAAGATTCAAACTTTTTCTGTGGAAAAGCGTTTGCTATGCAAAGATGAGGCAGTGCGCTGGGCAAATGTTACTGTGTCGGCAATGCGCGATGTCAAGGGGACGCTACAGTATTTGATTTGTGCGATCGAGGATATTTCTGAACGCAAGCTGGTACAAGAAATGCTGCAAGCGAGTTTAGACGCTCAAACCCGCTACGCTCAAGAATTAACTCGTTCTAATGCCGAACTAGAACAGTTTGCTTATGTGGCTTCTCATGATTTGCAAGCGCCTTTGAGCACGATTGCTGGCTACGCTCAACTATTAGAAAAACGCTTTCCCAACCAACTTGATGCCCAAGGGAATAAATTTATCCGCAATATTGTTCATTCTTGCGATCGGATGCAGGCGCTCATTGATGACTTGCTGGAGTATTCGCGGGTAGGTCGCAGTCAGAAACCTTTTGAGCTCATAGATTGCAATCAGGTTTTTGAGGATGCTTGTGCTAATTTGCATTTGGCCATCCGCGAGAATCAAGCTTCAGTTACTAAGGGGAATTTGCCAAGGGTAAAAGCTGACTCTTTTCAACTGCTGCAACTGTTTCAAAATTTAATTGGTAACGCCATTAAGTACCGCAGCAGTGAGGCGCCGGTGGTGCAGGTGGACGCTTCGCATCAGGGGGATAGCTGGGTGTTTTCAGTGCAGGATAATGGTATTGGGATTGCCTCACAGTATCATCCGCGAATTTTTCAGATTTTTCAGCGCTTGCACACCCAAAAACAGTATTCGGGAACTGGTATCGGTTTAGCGATTTGTCAAAGAATTGTCGAGCGGCATGGCGGCAGCCTGTGGGTAGAATCAGAACCCAATCGAGGCTCGACTTTTTATTTTTCTATTCCTATATCAAAGTAAAGTCAATCGATTTTAGATTTTAGATTTTAGATTTTAGATTTTAGGTTTTAGATTTTAGATTTTAGGTTTTAGATTGTAGATTGTAGATTGTAGATTGTAGATTGTAGATTGTAGATTGTAGATTGTAGATTGTAGATTGTAGATTGTAGATTTTATATTTTATATTTTATATTTTATATTTTATATTTTAGGTTTTAGATTTTAGATTTTAGAATTGAAGAAAGCGACTCCACTGATAAATCCGGGGGCAAGTGAAGAGGATTCGGAGCTTTTTTCTCGCTCCACGGATGAATCCGGGGGCTTGTCACCAAATTGCTTGATTGTCACCCGTCCTTTACTTAAGCTTTAAATATCTTTATCTTTTCTTTACAAAAATGCTTATAAAGTGTAGCATATTCACTGATGACATCGAGCTATAAATCTATCAATATAAATTTATTAGCTCTATCCTTATACAACTTATAAATCAGCGGTGCGCGCAAGACTTGTTAATTTTTTTCAACTGTATCCAGAGCATCTTGCTTTGGGATGCAGTAGTTTCCATAGTAGTTCGCGGAGAAGGATTTGTGATGTGTTTGCAGTTTGCAGGTTCTCGGACAGACTGCCAAGTGAAACAATCATGATTCGCAAACCTTTGCAAATGCAGAAAAACTGTAAATTATTGCAACACAATTTCAGTGTTCTCAGCCAGATTTACCGGATGATGGCAAGAGATTCTTGGCAGGTACTCAGACACGGCTCAAAGTCCAGCGACCTCACAAAAAACGTTCGGAGTGAGGCAAAGCCGTGAATTATAAAAAGAAAAAATTTACTCTTTTAATAGCCAACGATGACGAGGATACGCGCTTTTTGGTGAAGGAAGCACTGGGAGAAGTTCGATTAGCAATTACGAGCGAATTTGTGGAAAATGGAGAACAAGTTCTAGACTACTTGTACCGTCGTGGTCAATATGTTGGTAGCAGCAATTGGCATCAGCCAGACTTGATACTTTTGGATCTGAATATGCCGAGGCTGGACGGGCGAGAAACACTAACTTTGATCAGAGCTGACCCCCATTTGCAACAAATTCCGGTTGTAATACTCACAACTTCCCACCGCAGAGGAGATATCTTGCTTTGCTACCGCTTGGGAGCCAATTCTTTCATATCCAAACCAGTAACTTTTGAAGGATTGCTGGAAGTAATGAAGACTTTATGTGAGTATTGGTTTGAGATCGTTTCACTCCCACCGGATATGTAAGCTTTAATGGAGCGCTAAATGCCTAGTTTGAGTGTATAGTGAATTTGATAAGCGGAAATATTTGCCGATCGCAAGTATCGCTATCAAAACAAAAAAGTTGCCTTCGACTCGCTCCGAACGCTATAGTTGTGTTAACACGTAACCAATGTCTGAAAATTTTGTTGGTTGAGGATGACCTCGGAGATCCGACAATGATCGAAGACCTTCTAGGGTCATTCAGCGAGTCTCTATTTCTTCTCCAAACTGTTAAGTCTCTGGAGATAGGAGTTGGGCGTCTGGAAGTAGACAAGTTTGACGCCGTACTATTAGATTTGTCACTGTCAGACAGCTTGAGGGGAAGCGAGGCGATCGCAGTTTTGAAAGGGCGATGGCCGACATTGCCAATTGTGGTGCTGACAGATATCAACGATGAAAATATAGCCCGCTCAGTATTGCGCTGGGGCGCTCAAGATTGTTTGGTAAAGGGAAGATTTCACCGAACTCTGCTGGTGCGGGCTATCCATTACGCGATCGAACGCCAGCAAATCGAAGAACAATTGCGGCAGCAGGCTCTGCGACAGCGGCTGTTGGGCAAAATGATCGAACATATTCGATCGTCAATAGATCCGGCAAGCATTCTCCAAAGTACCGTCGCAGAAGTGCGCCAATTTCTCCAAACAGACCGCGTTTTAATTTATCGCTGTCAGGATTGGGTGTCTCAATTGGACGGGGAAGAGCAAAAAGGTGCGATCGTCGCAGGTGACGGTTTGCCAGAAGGTTATATTGAAAACCAAAATATTAGTGCTGCTTTGGCGGTGTCCTGCTTTATTTTAGTCGAATCCCAGTCGGTACAAGCAATAGCAGATGTCAGCACTGCCCCGTTGGCTGGCAGTTGCAAAGAATTGTTGACAGATTGTGAAATTGCAGCGGTTATCAGCGTGCCAATTTGGCAATCAGGTGACTGGGAAACGGCAAAAGAAACACAAGAAGCAACTGTTTGGGAAGTCGAGAACAATCAAGATGCAGCGGAAAATTATATCTGGCACCAGGCGAGTGGCAAACTGCAGGCGCAGGGTAAAAATTTGCCGGATTCGATCGCAGAAAATGGCAATAGTTTGTGGGGAATGCTGACAGCATACAATTGCAGTGGTGTCAGGGAATGGCAACAGTGGGAAATAGATTTTTTACAGCACTTGGCAAATCAAGTGGCGATCGCGATCGAACAATCTCAACTTTACCGCAAGCTAGCAATAGCCAATCAAAAATTGCAGCAACTGGCAACTACTGACGGACTGACTGGCATTGCCAATCGCCGCCAGTTCGATCGCGTTTTGAGCTTAGAGTGGCGCAGATTGGCAAGAGAGAAACTGTCGCTGTCTTTAATTATGTTTGACATCGACTTTTTTAAACTTTACAACGATTTTTATGGGCACCTGGGCGGGGACGATTGTTTGCGCCAAGTTGCGGGGGCGATCGCCAGTGCCACCAAGCGAGCTGGGGATTTGACTGCCCGCTACGGTGGCGAAGAATTTGCCCTAGTGCTGCCCAACACTAGCGCCGAAGGGGCAAACGCTGTCGCCCAGCAAATTTGCGACGGCATCGCCAGCTTGAAACTGCCCCACGCGCGATCGTCGATCGGCCCCTACGTTACCCTCAGTTGCGGCATTGCGACAGCGATTCCTTCTGCCCAGGAATCTCCCGACGCCCTAATTCGCAGCGCTGACAGCGCCCTTTTTCAAGCCAAAACCGAAGGCAAAAATCGCATTTGTCACGCTAGCAATAACTCGGAATCTTCCCCGATTTTTATGTAAAAGTTGAAGGTAATTTGTAATATCGTGTTTAATTTTTCACTCACAACTCATAACTCATATTGTTGACCAGGGCTGTTTCATTCTCACCAAAAACATGAATTTTGTAGGGGTAGTGCGACCCCTACTCCCCGTGCCTACCCCCGACCTAGACGATTCGATCGGCTGATCAGACCAAGAGGGCCGGCACGGGGGCGCGGCCCCTACGGAGAATGAAACAGCCCTGTATTGTTGACCTTTGCATCAGAATAATAATTTTCTGAGTGCACTGCCAGCGCGATGCGATCGAGTGACCCGGAGCAAGGATAATGCTCGCTTGCAGGGTATAATTCCGATGTTACGGTATTTGATATTACTGAGATGTTGCACCATTCTCAATTACTTGTTTAGGAACAGGCAAGATGCCTGTTCCACAAAGAGTAAATTTTCTTGTGGAACAGGCATCTTGCCTGTTCTTGAGAATGGTGCAAAATGTGATATTTTACCCATTTCCGCTTCCAAATTACAAATTACCAATTGCTAATTTATTGCCCCAAATTTGAATTCCTACCAGTTAAATTCGGCCGCACTGGAATTTCAATCAAAAACTCCGCTCCCTCACCCAATGTCGAAATACAGCTCAATCGGCCGCCGTGGCGATCGACGATAATCGAGTGAGAAATCGACAGTCCCAAACCCGTGCCCTTGCCCACAGGTTTAGTTGTGAAAAACGGGTCAAACAGCCTCGATCGCACTGACTCTGGTATCCCCCCCCCGTTGTCGGCAATCGATACCGCTACGAAGCCGGCAGCCACCTGATAACTGCGAATAGCGATCGTGCTGGGATGTCGATCGCACTCCTCGATCGAACGCTGCTTGTCCCGTTCTTCCAAAGCATCGATCGCATTAATCAAAATATTCATAAATACCTGATTCAACTCGCCAGGAAAACATTCAATTTGTGGCAATAGTTGGTAATCTTTAACTATCTGAATTTCTCCATGACTGCTGTGAGATTTTAACCGATTTTGCAAAATCATCAAAGTGCTATCAATTCCCTCGTGAATGTTAACCGACTTCCCAGCGGACTCGTCCAATCGGGAAAAATTACGCAACGATTTTACAATCTCGACAATTCGCTCGGTTCCTACTTGCATCGAATTAAACAATTTCGGGAAATCCTCAGCAATATAATCCAAGTCTATTTCATCAATTTTCTCCAAGACTTGGGCCGGAGGATGAGGACAGTAATGCTGGTAAACTTTAATCAATTCCAGCAAATCTAAAGTGTAATTACGAGCGGGATTGAGATTGCCGTGAATAAAGCTAACAGGGTTATTAATTTCGTGAGCAACACCAGCAACTAACTGACCCAAGCTCACCATTTTTTCATTTTGAACGAGCTGAGCTTGAGTCGTTCGGAGTTTGTTAATAGCTGCTTCTAACTCTAGCGCTTTTGAACGTTCTCGCGCTTCCGATTCCTGCAAAGCTGACTCGGCTTGTTTGCGATCGGCAATTTCACTTTGTGCTTGCTCAAACAGCATTGATTGCTGGATCGCGATCGCCAACTGCACGCTAATTTGTTTGAGACACTCGACCTCAATTTCCAGCCAGTGGCGGGGGCCCGCGCACTCGTGGGCAATCAATAAGCCCCACAACTTCTCGCCTTGCAAAATCGGCACTACCAAATTAGCTCGCACCTGAAATTGACTTAATAAATTAATGTAGCACAGGGAAAGACCTGCTTTGTAAATATCATGCACAGCTAGAGGGCGACCGTCTTCGTAAGCAGAAGCAGAGCTGTCTTCAAAGCAGGAATCTTTAATAGTTATTCCTTGAATCGACTGCCAATTTTCGCCCACAGACTCGACAGTTATAAAACCGCTCCAATCGGGATTAAAGCGATAAATAACTGTCCGATCTGTTTGCAAAAAGTGCCGTACTTCAGCAACAGTGTTTGTCAAAATTTCTTCTAAATTGAGAGAAGAGCGAATGCGCTCCAGCATTTTTACCACCAGGCGTTCGCGCTTTAATTGCTGGCGCAAGATAGCCTCGGCAAGTTTGCGAGTGCTAATATCTTCAATCACAGCAATTACATAGCTAGGTTCCCCAAACCCATCCCGCACTAAAGATACAGTCATATTAGTCCAAACAAATGAACCGTCTTTGCGAATAAAGCGTTTTTCAATAGAATAATTAAAAATTTCCCCAGCTAACAGTCTGTCGCGCGACTCGACATCTGCTGCTACATCTTCGGGGTGAGAAATGTCCCCAACATTTCGCGATTTTAGCTCTAATTCTGAGTAGCAGACAATATTGCAAAACCCTTGATTTGCATTCAAAAATTGACCGTCGCGCCACACTTTGACAATGCCAATCGCCGCTTGTTCAAATACAGCTCGAAATCGCTGTTCGCTTTCTTGTAAAGCAATTTCTGCTTTTTTGCGATGGCTAATGTCCATTGCCGTGCCACACAGCCGCACCACCTGACCCAACTCATTTTTAACAGCTTTTCCTTTAGCGTTAACGTGCCTAATTTCTCCTGATGGAAAATAGATGCGGTGGTCGATGTCGTAAGCTGTTCCTTCAGTCACTGCTTTTTGTACAACTTCTGCAAACCTTTCTTTGTCATCGGCATGAATTTGCTCTAAAAGTTCTTCCATTGTCGGCGGCCGATTCAATTCTCGACCGTAAACTCGAAACAGTTCTTCCGACCAAGTAATAACTCCTGTCTCCCTATCAAATTCCCAATTGCCGATGCGGGCTATTTTTTGCGCTGCTTGCAACTGTTCGGCAAGTTGTTGCAAAGATGCGATCAACTGCGTTTTTTCGGCTTCTGCTGCAACGCGGGCGCTGATATCTTTGTGAGTGCCTGTTATCCGCAGTGGCGTACCCCATTCGTCGTACTCGACTACCTTGCCCATCGCCAGAATCCACTGCCAATTGCCCGCTTTATTGAGCATCCGAAATTCAAATTCATAGATATCAGTCTCACCTTCCAAATAGGAATTTAAACATTCCATTACCTTCACTCGGTCTTCGGGATGCAGCAAAGTTTCCCAACATTTGAGGTTATTTTCAATTTCGGTTTCTGCATAGCCTAGCATTGATTTCCAATAAAAGTCGAAATAAGTTTCGCCAGTAGCTATATTCCAATCCCACAGCCCCAAAGAGCTGCCGGAAACCGCCAACTGTAATCGCTCTTGACTGAGTTTTAATGCCGATTCGGTGCGTTTTCTTTCTGTGAGGTCGGCAATTATGGCTATCATTCCTATCGGTTGCCTAGCGCTATCTTTAATGCAGTTAGCTCGCAAGAAAGTTTCTATAATATCGCCATTTTTACTCTTGATTTCAATTTCACTTTCCCAGGAAAAACCTTTCCGCAGCACCCTAAATAACTTTCTCAAGTCTTGAGATTTGGGGTACATTACTGCTGGGCCGCCGGCATTATTTAGTTCCTCCACTGTATAGCCGTAGCGCTGAATAAATGCTTGATTATGATAAACGGAATAACCGTCTAAATCTGCGATCGCGATCGCATCACTAGCGCTGTCTACAGCTTGAGTTACCAGGCACAGAGTCAGTTCGGCTTGTTTGCGATCGGTAATATCAAAAATCGCTCTGTCGAGCCACAAAACTAGCCCTTCTAGATTGTAAGTTGGCCTACCTCTTTCCGACATCCACCGCACCGCCCCGTCATCGCGAACAATCCGGTATTCTAGATTGTACGGCTGTTTCGACTCTACTGCTGCGCTGATTTGTCGATCGACCATTTCCTTGTCTGCCTCGTGGACAATGGTCGCAAAACTCAAGCCGTTATTGCGAATAAAATCCCCCGCAGGATACCCACTAATTACCTCAATTTCATCGCTAATAAATACCATCGTCCACTCAGCATCGTACAAGCTGCGGCAGATAGCGCCGGGGATATTCTCAACGAGCGATCGAAATCTGGCTTCGCTCTCCCGCAAAGCGGCTTCGGCCTGTTTTAAATCAGTAATATCCAGCACCATGCCTTCCCAAACTATATCCCCTTCCTGCCCTATTTCCGTGGGATAATCAACTCGTTCCGGTCTCGAAACCCCTTGCATCCACTTAAGTTTTCCCGACGGTACAATCGCCCGCCATTCCTGCTGCCATGGCTGCATATTTGCCGCAGAAACAGCAATAGAGTCTTCAAATTGTTGACGGTCATCTGGATGAATAAAACTAAAAAATAGTTGAGGATCTTGCTGAATATTTTCTGGCTCCAATTCATATAAATCGCGGCTGCCAGAAGAAATATAAGGGAAACTTTTTTTACCGTCGATTGAGAGACGAAATTGATAAATTATTCCCGGTAAATTGGCTGCAAGTTGCCGAAGTCTAGCTTCGCTTTCTTGCTGCGCTAATTGTTTGCGCCTATCCTCAGTGATATCTCGAATTATCCCGACGAGATTTTTACTGCCATCGCTATTTTCAAATACAGTTTTTTTAGTAGACAAAATGTGCTTTGCACCGCGGCCGTCCGTAAATATTTCCTCGCTCTCGTTTTCTTCCCCCGTCCTAAAAACTTGTTCGTCATTCTGCCAAAAAATCTCAGCTTCTTGTCTTGGGAAAAAGTCATAATCCGACTTGCCCAGCAGTTCCTCGCGCTGCTTCCCGATCAGCTTGCAAAAAGCATCATTTAACAGTATCCAGCGGTGCTGTTCATCCTTGACAAAAAGTGGGTCTGCCACTGCATCGATTGTATAATTCAAAAACTTTTTACTAGCATCGAGTTCGGAAAGTGCTAAAATTTTTTCTGTAATATCATTGATAGTTCCTGTCGTCCCCTGCGCCTCGCCGTTCCCGCCCCAAATAAAAAATTCTTGCACTTCTACCCACCGAATTTCGCCATTTTTTGTAAGATATCGAATTTGATAGCAATTGGATGTTTCTTGATTTTCGCTCAAACCTGTCAACGAATTTAAATATTGGTATTGATCCTCAGAATGAATGTAACTCAAACAGGAAGTTCCTAAGCTTTCATCAACGGTAAATCCGGTAATTTCCGTCCAAGCCGGATTGAGAAAAGTCCAATTGCCCGCAGTATTTGTTTCAAAAACAACTTCTTTGATATTGTCAACAACCTGCTGGTATTTTTCTTGACTTTTTTGCCATTCTGCTTGCCGTTTCTGGCGGGCGATCGCGCACCTGAGCGTCCGTACCAGCAGCCGGCTGTCTACCTGTCTTTTCACCAGATAATCTTGGGCGCCGGCGGCAATTAACTCGACAGCCAGTTCTTCGTCATCGGCCGCTGTCAGAATGACGATCGGAGTATTGATACCGCAATCTTGAAGTCGGAAAAAAGTATTAAATTTTGGGCTGTCAGGAAGTGAAATATCTAATAAAATTACATCAAAAATTTGCTCCCTTAAAATTTCTATCGCTTCCCGAAAGCGAACTACATTGGTCACATCAATTAAGTGTCCTAGTTGGGGTTCAGACAGCAGTTCTTGAATGAACTCTGCATCTTCGGCACAATCTTCTACTAAAAGAATTTTTAAACCAAGCGTTAAAGTTGACTCAAACACAGATGTCATACCATTTTAGATTTTAGATTTTAGATTTTAGATTTGGAATGACTGATGACTGATGACTATCGCGGTTTGGCTGTTGCGTAAACTAGCATTTTTTTTACGGGTATCCTTTTGCTATTGTTTAGGAATAAAAAAATCAGCAGCGGATGCAGCTACCTAGCTGATCATTGGGGAACTTGAAGCACACGCTTTAGAGTGCGCTGTGTGCTTGCAGACCACCCAGATTTATTTGTAGAATTGAGTTGTTCGCTGCAAGTTGTCCGCCTGGCCCCAAACCTAGTGGCCCAAAATTATCATAGTCTTACAAATATTGCAACTCAACTCTATTTTAATTTACAACTTTTGGCAGGGGAATAGCAAGAGGCAAATCAAAAGAACGCGGATTAATCAGGATTGGCATTGCTGATAGCCTTTGAAAATTTAGATTTTAAATAGCCGTTTAAAGCTTGCCTAAAGTTAAAATATTTGTTTTTGGAATAGTCTTACTAAGCTAGGAGAATTACCGTTAATTTACAAAATCCGCTCTGAGATTGTGTCCGGTTAATTGCCCGCAATTAGCGCTTGTTTGTATTGAGCAATGCAAGTCCTCTCTTGAGCGAGTAACCAAGACTTGCATTCCATGCTACAAATTTAATTACAAACTTAATTATGGTTGTCTAACCCGACACAAGTTAACTCAGTTGAGTCGCTCAATTTGTCTGCGGTTTGGGCAGCACAACTGTAAACACGCTGCCTTGACCGACATTGCTGCTAATAGCAATTTCACCGTTAAAAGGTTTTAAAAGTTCAATACAAGTATAAAGTCCTAGACCTGTTCCTGTTGGTTCACCTTCCGTTTTTGCCTCGCCTTTAGGCGGCTTGGATGTGTAAAAAGGATCAAAAAGTTTTGGCAAATCTTCAGATGATATGCCGCATCCCGTATCTGCAATATCCATGTATATGTTCGAGTCATCTTGCCGCGTCACGATAGTTATTTCTCTGCTTTTCTTTTCCCACATAGCATCCATTGCATTATTAATTAAATTATAAAATACTTGAGAAAGATAGGAATAAATTAATGGAATGCTGTCAATTTCTTCGTCATAAAAGTATTTTTTTCTAATTTTATTTTTAAAATATAGGTTGCCTTCCAATAGCTGAATTTCTCGCTGCACTAAATCGTTGATATTCACCGGGTGCAAATCTTGCTTTTGCTCGTTGCGGCTTTTCATCATCAGAGTATCCATGATCTGATTGATTTTTGTGACAGCTTGAAAAATATACTTAGTATAGTTAAACAGAGAGTCTTCTTGAATTTGTGTGGCTTTTGTTTCAATCAAATCGACGCTAGTCTGGATCACTTGCAGGGGACTTTTGAGGTTGTGAACCATGCCCTGAGTCAAACGTCCGATGATGGCTGTTTTTTCCTGGTTTATTAATTGCTTGGTTTTTTGTTCAACAAGTCTTTCAAGGTTTTGGTTGAGGTGGGCAAGTTCGAGGTTTTTTTCTTCGAGTTTTTTTTGCAAGCTGCGGATTGTCAAGTGGGTTTGAATCCGGCTCAAAACTTCTTCGTGCTGGAAAGGCTTAGTGATGTAGTCAACTGCTCCTGTCTGAAAGCCTTTTACTTTATCAGGCGTATCGGAAAGGGCGCTCATAAATATGATGGGAATATCTTGCGTTGACTGGTCTGCTTTCAAACGGCGGCAAGTTTCAAAACCGTCAATTCCTGGCATCATGATATCCAAAAGAATCAAGTCGGGATGGATGTAGTCAATTTGCTCGATCGCACTTTCGCCGTCTAGAGCCACTAATACTTTAAACCCGTAATTCCTTAACAACTCGAAAAGTACGTCAAGATTTGTTTGGTTGTCATCGACAATTTGTATGATGCTTCTTTCGGAATTCTTATCGTTCATATTCAAGGGAAATATTCAAATTTTAGACTTTTGAGTTGTGGTTTGTGAGTTTAAATCGGATTCAAGTGATTTTCTGCGGATCTAGAAATCCGGTTGTTTCATAGATGCCTTTATTGGCAATCACTCTTTTCTTTTGTGGGCGGGATCTGGGGTCCAACCCCTACTCCCCACAAGAAATTCAGTCTCTGTGGAACAAGCCGGGAAGCCTGTTGCTGACAATGGTGCAAGATCAGAGATTTAACGGATTTTGAGTTGTCTGTTAGCTATCGTCAATTTTAGGACAAATGTTGCTTCAAAAAATCTCGAATTTTCTTGAGCTGAAATCCTTTAGCAAGTTGGCGCAGGTGATGAACGAAAGGCACTAATGTCGGCTCAGAATGTTCGAGTTTAGCCGTTTCTTCCAGAATAGCTTCAATATCGCCCATTGCAGCCAATCTTAACAACGCCAAGACTGACTCTGAGGCAGGAGACACCATCGTTGAGTCAGCACCAGCAATCTCAGAAGATGCTTTTGCAGTTTGATCAGTCCGCTTTTTGGTTTGCGATCCTTCTTCGTAAACCCATTCTAGTCTCAAATGCAGGCGCAATAATTCTAAAAGCTCGTTAGTTTGAATCGGCTTGGTGAGAAAATTATCGCAACCTGCAAGTATGCTCTCTTGCTTGGTAGTCTCGTAAACGTTAGCGGACAAAGCAAGGATAACCGTATCTTTTAATTCCGGCAACTGTCGCAGCCGCCTGGTAGCTTCCCAACCGTTCATTACGGGCATCAGCAAATCCATTAAAATTATATCCGGTAGAAATTCCTGTGCTTTGTGCAAGCAGTCTTCGCCGTCTGTAGCTTGTGCAATTTCAAAGCCTAAATGAACAAGCAGCCTGTGCAACATGGCGCGATGTACTTCGTGATCGTCCACTATTAGCACTTTCCGCTGGGGGCCGGTAAAACCTACAAGCCGCCTTTTTTCTTGCCGGGAGGGGAGTTCAGAACACTGCGCGACTGCGGGTAAGTCTAGATCCAACCAAAATATGCTGCCTTTGCCGGAGGTACTTTGGACGCGAATTTGGCTGCCCATCATTTTGACTAATTTTTGGCTGATGGAAAGTCCCAGTCCCGTACCTTCGACGAAATTGTTATGATCGCCCACTTGATGAAAAGGCAAAAATATTTCTTCTAATTTATTCTGAGAAATGCCAATGCCGGTATCTTCGATTTGAAAGCGAATTTTAGGGGTAGGGGCACGAGCGCCGATATTTTCTGCTGTTATCACCCCGCGCGCTTGTGTTGTTCCTAGCGGCGGGAGCGACGACATTTGCTCCGCGTCTAAATTCGCGGTCAAATTGATCGTTTGAGTAGCAATTTCCGCTGTGCAACTATAATTTCCACAGTTGGTTTGAGGATAATTATCGGGGAAATTTTCTGCATAACCGACTTTGAATGTAACGCTGCCGCTGTTCGTAAACTTAACGGCATTGCTGAGCAAATTAATCAAAACTTGACGCAACCTTTTTTCGTCTGCCAAAATGCCATCTGGCAGCGCTGACACCTGCTCGTAATTAAAGGCAATTCCTTTTTGAGCAGAGCGCATCTGGAACAAATCAATAATACTTTTAACAAAACTGGAAAAATGCAGGTTTGTCAGAGACAGATCCATTTTACTAGCTTCGATTTTTGAGAGGTCTAAAACATCATTAATCAGCATCAGCAGGTGGTTGCCACACTGGTGAATGTTGTTAAGACTTTCCTGTTGATCGGCGGTAAAGTTTTTATCGACTTTTAGCAGTTGAATGTATCCCAAAATCCCGTTCAAAGGCGTCCGCAATTCGTGGCTCATGTTCGCGAGAAAGTCGCTTTTAGCGCGGTTGGCGGATTCGGCGGCTTCTTTTGCTAATTGCAGGGCGGCTTCTGCAAGTTTGCGATCGGCAATTTCGGTTTGTGCTTGTTCAAATAGCATCGATTGCTGAATGGCGATCGCCAACTGCACCCCCAATTGTTTTAGGCACTCTCCCTCCAATTGTTGCCAGGGACGCGGGCCCGTGCAGTGGTGGGCAATTAACAGCCCCCACAAGTTTTCGCCTTGCAAAATCGGCACTACCAGATTCGCTCTCACGTCTAGCCGAGTCAACAAACCCAAGTGGCAGTCGGCTAGGCCCGCATTGTGAACATCTTCTATGGCTCTAATTCTACCGTCTTGGTAAAGATGAACGTAGGCTGCCCCGAAACAGGGGTCATAAATTTCCATTCCTACAATTGGTCGAACATTTTCGGCAACCGACTCAACAGCGATAAACCCGCTCCAATCAGGATTGAATTGATAAATAATAGTGCGGTCTACTTGCAAAAAATGACGCACTTCTTCGACACTTTTGGTTAAAATTTCTTCAAGATTTAGAGAATATCTAATGCGTTCCAACATGGCTACTGCCAACTGTTCGCGCTTTAACTTCTGTTGCAAAAATAATTCAGATTCTTTGCGTTTTGTGATATCAGTAATTACTGCAATTAAGCCGATTGAATTACTATGAATATCTTGAATACTGTCGGCTCGCACCAGAGCCGTTACTGCTTCGTTGCTCTTAGTTTGCAGTGCAACTTCGCCACACCAAGAGCGACCTTTGCGAAGGCTTTTATAGATTTGTTTGTAATTTTTATGCCGGACATACAGCGCGGTCATATCGCCAAGATTATTGAGTTCTTCCACTGTGTAGCCGTAGCGCTGAATAAAGGCTTGATTGTGATAAATAGACCGCCCTTTCAAGTCGGCGATCACGATCGCATCGCTGGTACTTTCTACGGCTTGAGTGACCTGCAGTAAAGCTAATTCTGCTGCTTTGCGATCGCTAATATCCGTCATCGAACCCACCATCCGCAGAGGGTTTCCGGCTTGGTCCCACACTGCTTGAGCGCGGGCGAGCACCCACTTATAGCTACCGTCTTTGCACTGCAAGCGGTATTCGGCGGCGTAATTGGGGGTTTGCCGATCGAGATAACCTTGGATCGCTGCTTGCACTCGTGAGCGATCGTCTGGATGGATGCGATCGATCGATGCGCTGTTGGTGCTGTCGATTTCGCCGTCTGTGTAACCGATAATTTCTTGCCAGCGGGCCGAGCGAAAAGCTTCATTTGTTTGAAGATTCAGATCCCAAATTCCGTCTTGATTGCCTTTAAGAACTAACTGCCAGCGTTCTTCACTTTTACGCAATTCTTCTTCGGCTTGTTTGCGCTGAATATGATCGCCCAACTGAGTCGCTACAGCCTTGACCAACTCTACTATACGCGGTTCCATAATCGAGCGATCGCGCTTGCAGAATACTAAAACTGCCAGCACCTTTGAACTAGCGTGAATTGGCACTCCGAAACAAGCTTTCAATCCGACTGATTTCGCCATTTGCGATCGGGCAAAAAGATGATTTGTGGCTAGAGAAATATCTTCAATCCATTCTACATTTCTGGTTGACCAAATCCGTCCAGGTACTGCCACTCCGGCGGCGAATCTAATTCTTTTACTTTCGCGGCCGAACCTATCTAAATCGCGATCGCTAGCGTACCAAGTTTCGCTATGTTCCAAACAACTACCGTTAGCAGTCGGTATCCAAGCTTCCGCAAAATTCCAGCCGATCGCATTGCACAGCAACCGCAGAATTTCCGGGAGGGCGCTGTGAAAATCGGCCGACTGACTAATAGCTTGAGTTGCGGCCAGCAACAGCTTTATTTCATCTTCTGCTTGCTTGCTTTCGGTAATATCAGTTGCCGTGCCGAGAATTTGTTTTAACTTACCGTCTGCTGTTTTGGCAAATACAGTATCTCGGCTAACCATCCAGCGCCAAGAACCATCCTTGTGCCTAATTCTGTATTCAATTTCAAAGATATCCCCTTCGCTGCCTGTTTCGACTTGCTGTAAATAATCAGGCATTTTGATTAAATTTTCGGGGTGGATTAAAGTTGACATCATCCACGGCCCCATTGCCTGAATTTCCTCTACTGTATAGCCAAGAATGTGGTAGATAGAAGCGTTCCCATAGATATTTTTTTTTTCAATTAAGTCACAAACATACAAAATATTAGGAATTGCCCCAGCAATTTGCTGAGCGAATCGCTGGCTTTCCCGCAGTGCTGCTTCTGCTTGTTTTCTTTGAGAAATATCGCGAACAACGCAAATAGTTTCTCCGCCGGCTAGCATTGTCAGCGAGACATCTATAGGGACTTCCGATCCGTCGCGACGGCATCCTACTGCTTCGGTGCTGTAAGAACCTTTCTGCACTAAAGTCGGCAGGACTTCTTGCTCGAACCTTTGCAGTTCTGCACCTTGGTAGAATATTTTCCAACTTTTACCTAAGATTTCTTCGAGAGAGTTGTAACCGTAGATATTGAGTCGTGCTGCGTTGCAATAAATCACCTCTTTGTCGGCACTGAATATGGCGATACCTTCGGAAGCAGCCGCCATTGCTGCTGCTTGCCTGTGGAGTTTTGACTCGAAACGTTTGCGATTGGTGATGTCGCGGACGATCGCGATAATTTCGTCATCCGTGCAGAAAACAATTCTCGCTTCAAAATCGTACAGTTCATCATTAACGGGCATTTGATATTCTACAACTTGAATCTCGCCAGTGGCGATCGCTTGTTGATGACCCGACAAGATTTTGTCAGCAAAAGCAGCAGGCAATATGTCTTGTGCTTTTTTGCCGATTAGTGCTTTTTGCGGTAGGATATTATCGAAATCTTTTGCAGGTTTGAAGTCTACAAAAGTGCCGTCTGCCCGACAGCGAAATATCATGTCTGGTATCGCATTTAAAAGAGCGCGGTTGGTGGCTGCGCTCTTACGCAATTCAGCTTCAGCTTGCTTGCTAAATGTAACATCGCGAGCCACGGCATAAATCAAACCTTCTTCTGCAAACGGCGATGCAGTCCACGACAGCCATTTATAAGTACCATCTTGGCAAAGATAGCGGTTTTCTAAGCTAATAATCGGGTGGCTTTTTTTAAGTTTTTCTAATTCCGCTACAGTAATTTCTAGGTCTTCTGGATGGACGAATTCTATCAAAGGTTTGGCTAAGATTTCATCGCTGCTATAACCCAATACATTTGACCAAGCGGGGTTTAAGCGTTTGAAATAGCCGTCAAAACCTGCAATGCAAAGTAAATCCAGCGAGAGATTAAAAAATCGATCGCGGTCTTGCTGGGTTTGTTTCAATTCCGTAACATCCATCACTAAACCGTCCCAAACTATATCGCCGTTTGCTTGCTTTTCTGGCTTCGACGCGCCTTGAAGCCATTTCACTCGATCTCCCATAACTTGCCGCCACTGGTGTTGCCAAGCTTGCTGAGTCGCCGCTGAAGTTGCCATCGATCGCTGCAAGTCTGAGATGTCGTCTGGGTGAACTGTTGCAAAAGCCAAACTGGCATTTTCTTCTATTTCTTCTGGCTTTAAATTGTAGAGCTGCCAACTGCCAGAAGAAACGTAAGTAAAAGATGTTTTCCCATCTACATAAAGCCGATATTGATAAATCATTCCCGGCACGTTGTCGGTCATTATTTGAAATCGAGCTTCGCTTTCCTGCAACGCAATTTGCTGGCGTTTGTATTCGGTCACATCTCGCATTGTTCCGACCAACATTTTAGTCCCATCGGCTTTTTTAAATACTGTTTTTTTAGTAGATATAATGCGTTCTTGACCACCGCTATCTGTAAAAAATTCTTCTGTTTCCTGAGCAAGACTTCTTTGCAATACTTGCTCGTCTTGTTGCCAAAAAAAAGCCGCTTGTGCTGGGGGTAAATAATCGTATCCTGACTGGCCAATCAGTTCCGATCGCCTTTTTCCTATCAAATTGCAAAAAGCATCGTTTACAACGATCCATTTGTGCTGCTCATCTTTGACAAAAATTGGATCGGGAGTAGAATTTATCGTGTGATTTAAAAACTCTTCTGATGCTTTTAATTGAGCTTCGTAACGGTAGCGATCGCTCACGTCCAAGACTACTTTAATCAGGCGGTCTATCGAGCCGTCTAGGGCGCGGATACAGCGAAGGTAAACTCTAGTATAAACGGTTCTTCCATCTTTTCTGCGCCATCTTTGGTCTAAAACATAGCCTTCACTCTGCCCTGCCAAAATTTTATTTAACTGCTCTAAACTAGACTGCAAGTCTTCAGGAAAAACCCACATTTCCCAATTCTCATGCCAAAAATCCTGGCGATCGTATCCCAGTAAATCGCACAAAGCATCGTTCACTTCCAACCACTCGCATTTTTCTGGTGCTGAGGGGGAAATAGGAGGAGCGAGAATGGCAATTCCGACGAGAGAATTCTCGACTACCGAGCGATATTTTTCTTCGCTTTTTCGTAAAGCTTCTTGGTTGTGCTGTCGCTCGACTGCGTAGCGAAGCGATCTAATTAACACTTCGCTGTCAATTTTTCGCTTGACTAGATAATCTTGAGCTCCGGCTTGGATTGACTGCACGGCAAGCTCTTCATCATTGCGGGCAGTCAGTACGACAATCGGAGTATTTAGACTATATTCTTGTATTTTGACAATTGTATTTAAGTCTTGGCTGTCTGGCAGCGAAAGGTCTAGTAAAATCACATCAAAATGTTCGCTGACCAAAAGTTCCTGCGCTTTGCTCAGACGGTCTGTACAACTTACTGATAGCCTTTGGGGTTCGGCTCTACTGACGTTTGTTTCTAATAATAATTCTTCAATCAGATCGGCTTCTGCTTGATTGTCTTCGACCAGAAGAACTTTAAAGCCGTTTCGCTTTGCGGGTGGGCTCAAAACTGATATCATATACCTTGTTTTTTGTCATAAGGCAGTTTAGCCACCTATTATAGCATATAAACAATTGTATAGCCACAAAATCCGCCGTTCCCAGTTGAAAACTATTTGGTTCAACAATTACAATGCACTCTATCTTAGATGTTGAACGGTTCTCAATAACTGGCTTTCTGGCCCATTTCAGAAAGAGTAAATTTTCTTGGGAGGGTTTCTTCTAACCAGCTCTTAAAAGGCTTATTGAAAATGATATAATATCTGATATCAGAAGTGTTGAATGATAGGAAAAGATTGCTAAAATTGGCCCAATAATGTATAATTGCAGAGTTATAAATTATTAATAATCAACTGAAATGCTATTTTCTAACTTCCCCAAAATTGTCAAACGGTATCTCGCCCATTTACCCAAAGATGATT
>NZ_JAUBUB010000066.1:0-37987 GCF_036705265.1 Microcoleus sp. B4-C2 | reverse complement strand
CAATTGCTGAAATCAGCATTTTATAGGATTCGTATGTCTATTTTCAGAATTCTATCAATAAGCGTTCAACACTTCTGGATATTAAGGATAGCAAAATTTGGATTCAGCGCAATATGACAGAAGTGGATATTGCACGGGAATTTGTCGAGATGGGAGTGTCTGAGGATGATATTGTGTTGGGGTTGCATCCGCCTTACAAGCGTCCGCATACTGGGCTCGGAGTAGCGTAAAGGAAAAGGCGATCGCAGATGATGAAATGTGTTTGCTACTTTTTGTTATTAATATCTTTTTTCGGGGCCGCCCTTCCTGCTGACGCCTCTGTTTGCCGCAATTATCAAGGAAGCGAGATTTGCATTGTCGATATCAAACGCAGTGCAAAAAATTATTGGGAATACAGGGTAATTCTGAGTGTTGATGGAGTGAAACAGCCTCTGGAAGTCTACAATTGCCGCGATCGCACTACAGTTAAGAAAGATGGAACTGTTTTGGCGTTTGGACAAAACAACCCTGGTGAAATCGTCTGCAGTTTTTTTAAGAAATAGCATATTTGTGACGGGCTAGAAGCCCATCCCACTCATTGTTTGATTGATTTAACTGGTTCCAAGGCTCTGCCTTGGAACCCATATAAGCGAGGCTCTGCCTCGGCTGGGAAGATGGAGGCAGAGCCTCCGGATCTGCGTTACCAGGCAGGAGCCTGGTAACGAGTAGATAGTGAAGGAATCACGGAGTCTGCGATTGCTTCGCGTATAGCTCGCAATGACAGTTACAGCGGTGTGCGGTGTACATCATACGGTTAGAATTTGCCGTCTACTGCTGAAACGCAACGTTCGCAAATTAGCGGATGTTCGATCGACTCTCCGACGTGAGTCGAGTAATTCCAGCAACGATCGCACTTTTGGCCGTCTGCTTTGACTACACCAATCGCCAACTCTGGAGACTGATAACTGTACGGCAATTCCTGCAGGATGGCATTCGATTCTACCAGTTCCACTTCCGAAGTAATGAACAAATAGCGCAATTCATCTACACCCTTGCCGGTCATTGTAGAATGGTGCGTTACAGCTATTTCTGCAGGAATTTCTGGTTTGGGTTCGATCGCAACTAATTCTGGTTGCGGGATTTGGGGTGTTTCTACAAACACTTTTTCGGCTGGGGCTGTTTGTGCGATCGCCCCTGTTTCTACAAGCACAAGCGCTGTATCTAATGCCGGTGCGAGGACGATCGCCTGTGTTTCTGCAAGTACAAGCGCCGTACTCCGGCCCACCACATCTGCTGTCAGGAAATCAATTTGTTGTGCAATTTCTTGACGGTTGGCGGCAAACAGCAAGTGACGGAAAGCAAACCAGATTGTAAATAAGATGCCGATGACTTCAAAGAAGCCTCCCAAAAGCGGAATCTGATTCATCGTATCCAAAATCGCCAGCGTTACTCGGCCCGTTATCAACACAGAAGCTAAGAGTCCAAGTGTTACCAGCGCTTGTTGGTATTCTGTAAAAAAGTTGCCTGCGTATTCAGGCAAATTAGCCACAAACTCGGCGGCTTGATCTAAGATTGGCTGCGAATCTGAAGCCGACAGTTCAGGGACAGAATACTCTACTATCTGAGAAGGTCGATCGCTCTTTTGTGCGATCGTTTTCGGCTCAACATAAATTTTGTTTTCTGTCAAGACTTTAGCAACTTTTGCCGCTTGTTCTTCCTGTTTATCTTGTGCTGCTTTTGCTTTCTCCTGGGCCGCTAACTCGATGACTGAATTTTGCGATCGCACATAATCCACCAATTCTTCACTGCTGGGATTCAAAGCTTGCAATTGCTCTCTTTTCTCAACATCGGGAACGTACAATAAAACCTTAGCTTCCAAAGAAGAACCGATCGCCTTTTCAATCCGGGCTTTTTCCAAAACCTTGTTAACTTCGCCCCGCACTTGTCGCAAATACTGCCAGCGAGTAGCCAATTCTGGATTGTGCCATGAAGCATCAATTTGCACCCAGCCGGCTTCAAACACGGACTTGTAAGGAGTCGGATAGGGAAGGTACTGCCAAATATCCTCAGCCATGTGACACAAAACAGGTGCGATCGCCCTTGCCAAATTCTCCACAGCAATTGCAATCACCGTCTGACAACTGCGGCGGCGAAGGGTATCTGTCGCGCTGATGTAAAGTCTATCTTTGGCAATATCCAAGTAAAAATTCGATAAATCCACCGTGCAGAAATTCTGCACAGTTTGGAAGAATCGGGAAAATTGGAAGCTTTCAAAAGCATCTTGAACTTCCGCAAAAACTTCGCCCATTCTGTGCAGCATATAGCGATCCAGTTCCGGCAATTCTTCGTAAGCAACGGCATCTTTTGCCGGATCGAAGTCGTGCAAATTGCCCAGCAAAAACTTAGCTGTATTGCGGATTTTGCGGTAAACATCCGACTGCTGTTTGAGAATGTTTTTGCCCAAAGGCACGTCTGCCGAGTAGTCTACCGAAGACACCCACAACCGCAAAACATCGGCTCCATATTCCTTAATTACTGACGCTGGATCGACGACATTTCCTTCAGATTTGCTCATCTTGCGGCCTTTTTCATCGAGCACAAAACCGTGAGTCAAAACTGTTTTGTAAGGAGCAACGCCGTTAGTTGCTACACTGGTAAGCAAGCTGGATTGAAACCAGCCGCGGTGTTGGTCTGAACCTTCCAAATAGATATCAGCCGGATAGTTTAATTCCGATCGACCTTTGGCAACTGCGGCCCAGGAAGAACCGGAGTCAAACCACACATCCATCGTGTCGGTTCCCTTGCGGTAAGTGCGGCCGTTATTGCGGTAAGATTCCGGCAGCAATTCATCGATCGACAATTCCCACCAAGCATCGGAACCGCGTTCGGCAAAGATGGCTTGCACGTGGGCGATCGTTTCTTCATTTAACAGCGGTTCGTTGGTTTCTTCGTCGTAGAATACGGGAATCGGAACGCCCCAAGTCCGCTGGCGAGAGATGCACCAATCCGATCGATCGCCCACCATTGCAGTAATCCGATTTTCCCCTTGGGCGGGAATCCAATTCACACCCGCGATCGCTTTTAGGGCTTCATCTCGGAACCCTTCAACGGAGGCAAACCACTGTTCCGTCGCCCGAAAAATAGTCGGCTTTTTCGTGCGCCAATCGTAAGGATAAGAGTGAGCGTAACTTTCCTCTTTAATCAAACAATTTGCTTCGGCAAGGGCATCAATGACTGCGGCATTGCCATTTCCGAGGACATTTAAACCTGCAAACTGTCCGGCTTCTGCGGTGAAATTTCCGTTCTCATCTACGGGCGTTAAAACTGGCAAACCGCAGCGCTTTCCTACGATAAAGTCTTCTTGTCCGTGGCCCGGTGCGGTGTGCACCAATCCCGTCCCGGAATCAGCAGTAATATAGTCACCGCCGGCAACAATTGGACTTTCGCGATCGAACAACGGGTGTTTGTAACTGCAACCTTCTAATTCTTTGCCTTTGAAGGTGGCAAGTATTTTTAATTGAGTGTTAAAAGTTGCCGACAGCCGATCGACCGCATCGACAGCTACTAACATAAATTGTTGGGCGATGTGGGAATTTGCCGGCGGTTCCACCACCGCATAAGTAAGTTCGGGATTGACGGCGATCGCCAAGTTTGCCGGAATTGTCCAGGGAGTAGTCGTCCAAATCGCCGCCCAGAGGCTCGGCATATAGCGCTTGATCTTCGACTGCAAAGATTTTGACAATTTTCTCACATGGAAGCCGACGTAGATGCTGCGCGACGTGTGGCCTTCGGGATATTCCAATTCGGCTTCGGCGAGGGCTGTTTTCGAGCTCGGACTCCAGTGAACCGGTTTGAAGCCGCGGTAGATGTAGCCTTTGAGTACCATTTGACCGAAAACGCCGATTTGGGCGGCTTCGTATTCGGGTTTTAGGGTTAAATACGGGTGTTCCCAGTCGCCCCAAACGCCGTAGCGCTGGAAGGATTCGCGCTGCTGTTCCATTGTTTGCTGCGCGAAGGCGGCGGCTTTGCGGCGGAGTTCGATCGGCGTAAGATTTAGCCGATCGTCCGATTTCATGTTCTGCAATACTTTAAGTTCGATCGGCAATCCGTGACAATCCCAACCGGGGACATAGCGAACTTTTTTGCCGCGCAACATTTGGTAGCGGTTGATAAAGTCTTTGAGGATTTTGTTGAGGGCGTGGCCGATGTGGAGTTGTCCGTTGGCGTAGGGTGGCCCGTCGTGGAGGATGAACAAATCGCCTGGGTTATTTTCCGAAAGGCGATCGTAGATTTCTTGATCCGCCCAAAATTGTTGCAATTCTGGTTCCCGTTTGACGGCGTTGGCGCGCATATCAAACTTGGTTTTGGGCAGGTTTACTGTGTCTTTGTAAGATTTAGCTTCCATTTTTGAGAAACGTTTTATGTAGTTAGTTGTTAGTAGTTAGCGGTTATTTGAAAGATGATATCAAGTCCGGTTAAATAATCATAATCAAGTTTGTAGTGACCACTTTAGTCATCTCTCGTCATTGAAGAGCTGACAACCAGATATTTTAGTATAAGCGATCGACCGCACATTAGATCAAACCAAATCCGTAGAGCTCTCTCTCTTCTCTTCCTCCGCGCCCTCTGCGCCCTCTGCGGTTAAAAAATCCTTCACAAATCGAGGTGGCGCTACTCAGTCAGCCAACTGAACATTTCGCCGACAGTGAGATTAAAGGATTCGGCAAAGGTGGGAACGGGGATGCGATCGCCCGGTTCTTCAAAAACTGCTAAAGTGCGATCGGCAAAATAGACAAATACCAGTTCTTCTTCCGGGTCAATCAACCAGCCCATCTGGGTTCCGTGGCCGAGACTGTGGAGAATGTTGCGGACGACTTTAGTTTGACTTTGGTCGGGGGAAAGAATTTCGATTGTCCAGTCGGGGGCGATGGCGAAAGTGTTTGCTACTTCGCCGTTTTCGTCGCGGGGAATGCGTTCCCAGGTAAAGACTGCAAGATCGGGTACTGTCGATCGACCTCCAAAGGTACAGCGCAATTCTGGATAGGCGCGGGCGATGCGTTGTGGTTTGAGTACCCGGTTAATGTCAGCACCCAAATCGCTTTGAATAGTGCTGTGTTTTCCTTGGGGCATAGGTTTGTGGATAATTTGACCATCGATGAATTCGCTGGCGGGTTTGGTTTCCGGTAATTGGAGAAATTCATTGAGACTCAAAGGTTTAGAAGCGGTTTGAACCATTATTTTTATTTGATTTAAATTTAATTTGTATTAGTTAAGCGATCGTGCATTTAATTTATCAAGAAAATGGGTCTAAAACCCCGTCCTTCGCTTGACGGCTTTAAGGGGTCTAACTCGTTTGACGGCGAGTCCGACAGGGATTGAAATCCCTGTCTCATAGCGCAAGTCCTCTGCAAGAGGACTGAGGATGTTGATTAACGTGAAATGCGAAACTCAAGATCAAGTTGAATTTAGACTTGCAGTCGCTTTTATGCGAAACTCAACATCGAATTGAATTTAGACTTGCAGTCGGTTTTAACCGACTTTCGCTATGAGACAGGGAATTCATTCCCTGTCGGACTGTCGGACTGTCGGACTGTCGGACTGTCGGACTGTCGGACTGTCGGACTGTCGGACTGTCGGACTGTCGGACTGGGACAAGCAATAAACGCTTAAAGAAATACTCCCAATCCGCGGCTAACGGCATTTCCCATACGATCGCACAATGAAGCATCCGGCACTTTGTCTCCTTCCTGTTCCCATTTTTCCACGAGTTGGCGGCCCAGGGGCGTGAGGCGAAAACTGTCGGTAATCCCTTGTCCGTCTACTTCCCGCCGCAACACGCCGACTTGGATCAGCCACAGTAGGGAGTTTTCGGCTACGAGTTCGGATACGGGCGATCGAGTGTAGCCGCTTTCGACACCGGAATTTGAGGCGATCGCAGTTAGGAAAACACTGTTATCGCGGATTGTCTGGAAGAAGTGTAATTGAAAAGGGCTGCACCGGACGGCGCGATCGGCTCTTTTGACAGTGCGATCGGGATAACTAATAGATTTAAATGCTTCAGATGGAATAAAAGTCATTCAAAAAACCTCTGAACAGGTACTATATTTTTAATTGTTACAGATATCCGAGCGGGCTGATTTACCCTATCGATCCTAATTTTACACTTATTATGACCGATACACTAAATAATATCAACAGGTTTGTTGAATACGTTCGTACTTTGAAGGGAGACGAAAAAGGCGAGGCACAGGTATTCTGCGATCGCCTGTTTCAAGCCTTCGGTCATCTAGGCTACAAGGAAGCGGGAGCCGAACTAGAATTTCGAGTAAAGGCGAAAGGCAAAACTACGAAATTTGCCGATTTGCTGTGGCGACCCCGGTTGTTGCTGGAGATGAAAAAACGGGGCGAAAAACTGGAAAAACACTATCAACAAGCCTTTGAATACTGGCTGGAGCTAGTGCCGCAACGTCCCAAATATGTGGTTCTTTGCAACTTTGATGAGTTTTGGATTTATGACTTCGATTTACAACTGCGGGAACCGGTAGATCGCATAAATCTCGAAGAGTTACCCGATCGCTTCACAGCCTTAAACTTTCTTTTCCCCGAAAATCGCCAGCCTTTATTCAATAACAACCAAATTGATGTAACGCGAACTGCCGCTGACAAAGTTGCTCTAGTTTTCAATCGGTTAGTAGAGCGCGGCGAAAAAGTAGAAACGGCTCAAAGGTTTATCCTTCAGTGTGTAGTAGCATTGTTTGCTGAAGATATCGATTTGTTGCCACGCGGTTTATTCACCGAGTTTTTAGGTGATTGCCAGATGAACCGAGTTAGTTCCTACGATTTAATTGGGGGATTGTTTCGGCAAATGGGGAGCGATCGCCCCGCACCTAAAGACAGCCGCTATCGGGATGTATCCTATTTTAATGGCGGTATCTTCTCAGTTGTTGAACCCATCGCCCTGACTCGCAGCGAAATCGATCTGCTATTAGAGGCAGCAAAGGAACGGTGGTCAAAGGTAGAACCTGCGATTTTTGGCGCGTTGTTTGAGTCCAGTATGGGCAAAGAGGAACGTCATGCGTTGGGAGCGCACTATACCAGCGAGGCAGATATTCAAAAAGTGGTTTTGCCTACGATTATCCGCCCGTGGCGAGAACGGATTGAAGCTGCGAAGACGCTCAAAGATTTGTTGGCACTGCGGCAAGAATTACTTGATTTCAAAGTTCTCGATCCAGCTTGTGGCAGCGGTAATTTTCTCTATGTTGCTTATC
The DNA here is from genome assembly GCF_036705265.1 of Microcoleus sp. B4-C2. Classification (NCBI taxonomy): domain Bacteria; kingdom Bacillati; phylum Cyanobacteriota; class Cyanophyceae; order Oscillatoriales; family Microcoleaceae; genus Microcoleus; species Microcoleus sp. B4-C2. The sequence goes on along the minus strand of NZ_JAUBUB010000066.1, from coordinate 30,740 downwards.
GGGAAATGAAGCGACTAGAGGCACAATTGCTAACTAAAATTCATGAAAATTTCTCTCGTGCTGCTAATGCGATAGGTACGATGTCGCTAGTGAAGACAAGCCAGTTTTACGGCATTGACATCAAACCCTTTGCCGTGGAATTGGCAAAAGTGACGCTGATGCTTGCCAAAAAGTTAGCCTTAGATGAAGAAAACCAGTTGCTCAATACGGTACAGTTGAACCTGGCATTGGAACTAGAGCAAGCATTGCCGCTCGATAATCTCGATCGCAATATCCGCTGTGATGATGCTCTGTTTTGCGAGTGGGAACAAGTTAATGTAATTATTGGAAATCCTCCCTTTTTGGGTGGTAAGCAGATGCGCTTGGTTTTGGGTGATGAATATATCGATCGCATCTTTGCTAAATTTCCTGAAGTAAAAGATTCTGTGGATTTTTGCACCTATTGGTTCCGTCTTGCCCATCAACATTTAGGAGAAAATTGCCGCGCTGGTTTAGTCGCCACCAATTCCATTTCTCAGGGTAAAAGTCGTAAAGCTGCCCTAGATTACATTGCCCAAAATGGCGGCTGCATTTACGATGCCATCTCCACACAACCTTGGTCTGGTGAAGCTAAAGTACATATTAGCATTATCAACTGGCTCAAAACCTCTGATGCTCAAGAATTAACCTACCGTATCGATCACACAATTGTCTCAAACATTAACTCTTCTCTAAAAGCTGAAGTTGATGTTACCCAAGCAGTGCGACTGAAGACAAATTTGAATCGATGTTTTGCAGGTATAACTCCTGTAGGTACGGGCTTTATTGTGTCCTTGGAGCAAGCTGAAGTATGGAATAAAGTAAATCCCAAAAATCTGGAAGTAATTCGTCCTTTTCTAGAAGGTAATGACCTCGTAGCCAACCCTTACAGAGGTCTAAAAAATTTGATTATCGACTTTAATGACATGAGTATTGAAGAGGCAAGTGAATATGTCCAGCCTTTTCAATGGGTTAAAATGAGAGTGAAACCAGAAAGAGATTTGAATCGTAGAAAGGTTTATCAAAAATACTGGTGGCAATTTGGAGAACGAAGACCCGCAATGCGTCAAGCCCTAAAATCGGTTTCTCAATACTTTGCAGTTACTCAGACCTCGAAATGGGCAATTTTTCTTCCTTGTCCTATTGAATGGCTACCTAATGCTAGAACGCGAGTTGTTACCTGCGACGACTTTTATATTTTGGGAATACTCACATCTAGCACTCATCAGATTTGGATGCACGCACAAAAATCAACACTTAAAGCAGATATTTCTTACACTCACAACACCTGTTTTGAAACATTTCCCTTTCCCCAAAATTGCCCAGAAAAAACCAAAACTGAAATTCGAGCAGCCATGCAGGTTCTCCATGACTATCGTACAGAGTATATGGAGCGCAAACAGTGTGGTATTACCCAATTATACAACGAGTTTTTTAATGAACCTGCCAGCCAACTCGCCCAACTCCACGCCCAATTAGACCAACTCGTTTGCAAAGCCTACGATATCAAACCCAACCAAGACCCCTTAAAGTTTCTATTAGAATTAAACTTTGAAGTTGCACAGCGAGAAACTGAGGGATTACCGGTTGTCGCTCCCTGTTTGCCACCTGTTGTATAAAATCCCAGTGAATTAATTACAGACGATTTTTTAATTTTTGTTGCAATAGCGATGGGGTTTGAGCTTTCAATTGGCGAGCAAATTCTGCATCTGCTTCGATTGCCGAGCGAATTTCATCTCGACGATCGTGATAATAGGCTAAAGCTGCATAGATATCAGATAAAGTAATACTCGGATAGTGATACAGAATTTCGTCGGGTGACATTCCCATTTGTTCGTGCCAAACAACTATATCCTGAACTCGGATGCGATGTCCGGCGATACGGGGTTTTCCCCCACAGATTCCTGGGGTGATTTCGATATGTTCTTTAATGACGGCGATCGACATGGTAGGGAATTAATATAGGATGTGTCTTATATTTTAGGACAGGTTAGACGAGTTGGGCTGTAAAAGGCATTTTAAGCTATGGTATTTTTGATGGATATTGCGAATTTCCGCCGTCGCCAATGGACTTGAGTCAAGGTGATTGCTTGAACTGGAACTCGAATAACGAGCGTAGCATATTCGAGTTCCAGTTCAAAAAAAGCGATTTCAATCGCCGATACCTTTTTCAATCGCCAAAGCACAAAATCAATTAAAATACATTTATAAATCCCAAGGGAAACAAAACTATGACATTACCAGTTGGGTGCGCCGCCCCTCAATTTACCGCCAAAGACACCAACGGCAACACAGTCTCCCTGTCCCAATTCGCGGGTAAAACCGTAATCTTGTATTTCTACCCCAAAGATGACACCCCCGGCTGCACCAGACAAGCCCAAAGCTTCAAAGCAGCCCATGAAGAATACAAAGGCAAAGATATAGTAGTTCTCGGTGTCAGCCGCGACAACGAGGAATCGCACCAAAAGTTCACAGAAAAATACGGTTTACCTTTCCAGCTATTAGCAGATGTTGATGGCACGATTACCAAAGCTTACGATGTGGAGAAAGGCGATTATGCCAAGCGCGTCACCTTCGTCATCGACGGCACCGGCAAAATCATTCAAGTTTATGAGGGCGAAACCATGAAAGTTGACACTCACGCTCAAGATATTCTCGTCACCATAGTTTAGTCGAAGTTTAGTCGATCGCACTAACACTCCTGCACGCACCAAAGCGCTAAAAACCCGGTTCCTTCCTAGATGCCTCGTTGCTATAGGCAATATTCTCCTAGGAACCGGTTTTTTTTAGTAAGGAATGAGAATTAAATAACTTCCACTCTTGAAAGTGGGATGGGCGGGACGCCCGTCCCACAATAACAATTAAAATTGTAAGTTATTTAATTCGCGTTCCTAAGTCCTGACCGAAAGCATCCAGGATACAAGCCCCCGCATTCATCCGTGGGGTCAATGCTTCAATTCTAAAATCTAAAATCTAAAATCTAAAATCGCGCAATCGATTGACTCAGCAAGTGAGGGGTCAAGGGTACAGGGGGAAACAACCGACTCGAATTAAATTCCTTCCCTCAAAACTTGCACCACAAATCAGCTCAACCAGGCATATATTCGGTTAAGGTGCTTATGGTACGTCTAAAGTTAGATTTGTGGCGCAACTCCCGCCAATAGTTAAAAACTTATGCTGGAAAAGGCATTAACCGCCCGTAGGCTGAATCTAGGGGCGATTTTGTCCTGGTTCGAGTCATTGTGTTTGTTGACACTCCTCGCCCTGAAGGCACGAGGATTCTTAAGACATTTCGATCTTAATATCCCTAGTAATAGGGTTCCCAGGCTGACCACGAAAAGCACATAGGTGTGTAGTCATATCTCCTCTGTGAATGTTTTGGGCGTAGACTTTCCCCCAGTCCGGGGGTAGGTTTTTAAATCTTGTCTGATCTGCTTATTGTACCATATTCATTTGTTTAGATGGATGTGTTATTTTACTTAAAAATGGAAAAAGCCGTCCTCAAAGGACGGGGTTTTAAACCCAATCTTCTGATAAAATCAGAAGTTATCCTTGCTTTAGCTGAATAATTAAGTAGGTAGGGGAATATATAATGACAAGCAGCAACATTATTTTGAGTTACTTAGGCCCGCGAGAAATTGAGGTCAATAGACCCGCTGTCTTAGTTGGCACTTTTGACAAAAATCTAGTGGCAGCGATTTCAGCATTAGAAGGATCAAATGCCCTGAATGTCGGGATAAATCTCTCTAGAGGCATTTGGAACATCAGTTTAGAAAAAGGATTCGATAGCCTAGGAACTCGCACAGTGCAGGTGAGGGCAAGCGATAAGACCGGCAAAGTTATCGGCCAACAAACAATTAACATCAAAGTTAATCCTGCTTCTGGGGCACCCGCTCAAATTTTCACGTTAATTACTCTCACAGATACCAAATTCAAAGCCGGAACACTGCCCGCCAGCAATCTCAACGAGCTGCAAAAAGCGGACATACCAGCAGGGAAAATTTATCCAGTTAGCGACTACGAATTAGAAGACGGACATCTGAATGTTCAACTAAATAATCCAATTTATCCGGTGGGAAAAACCGGCTTTTTCTACGAAAAACACGTACTCATAACCAAAGGCGCAAAAATTCTCATATTCGATCGCGCCGAGTTGCCGACCCCGCCTCCTGGAATGCAGTTACTGTGGGTGATCAAAAAGACCTGGTTAAAGTTCACCCCCGCAGATTCTGGAACTTTAGGCCCAACTCAGAAATTACTATTTAACCCAGGAGAAACTTTCAATCTTCTCGGCTACGCTTGCGTGGAAAACCATTTCAGAGTCGCTTTTGCTCGGGCAGTTCCTAACTTAGGAACTTCGGGATTTCTGTACTGGCTGCACGTCCAAATTTTGCGAGACGGGAGGGGAATTGAGTATGATAGAAATGCAGTTACGATGACAATCATCAAAACAACTGTGTTTAAAAAGCGGCCGATAAATGCCGCTAGCCTGCCACCCGAAGAAAAAATTACCTTGCCGGCGGGAATGATTTACGGAATTGCCGGATTCTTGATCGAACAAAGCCACATTAAAGTCTCGCTGACCGAGAATTTGCCACAATTTGGCAATACAGGCTTCATTTATCCCGATTTTGTGCAATTCAGCCGCGGTGGCAAATCTTTTAATCCCGCTGTGAATTTAACTTATCAAGGGCCGTCAGAAGTTTTAGTAAATCAGCCGATCGTCCTTCGGGGTACTTTTGACCGGCAACAAGCAGCAAAAATTGACGTGATAGCTGAGGATAAATTTCCCCTAACCGTCACTCTAAACCAAGAGACTAGCACTTGGCAAGTTAATTTGTCTAAAGGATTTAGCGTAGCTGGAGCTCGGTGGCTCAGGTTGCGGGCAACTGACAGCAAAGGCAACGTTACTGGCAGCCAAATAATTTACATTGCCGTAACTTCCGATCCGCTAACTGTCGGACGAGGTTTGACCTTAAAGATAGTTTCTGACACTTTGTTTAAGGTAGTTCCTCTTGATTCTTCCAGGCTCAACAATCAGCAAAAAGTTGTTGTCAAAGCAGGCCAGACGTTGGCCGTTAGCAAATACGGATTTATTGACGGGCATCTCAAGGTGGTTCTGGATTCAGCAATTTGGCCGATCGGCACTTTTGGCTATTTTTATGAACCCGACGTTCAGTTGGCAAAAGGTACTCAAATCCTAAGATTTGACCTGGCTGACGTACCCAATAGCAACGTCAGCGCTCAACTTTTGGTAACTCAAACAACTCAGATTAAAGCTAAACCCGAAGATTCATCGAAACTGCCTGCAGATCAAATTGCTGACCTACTTTTAGGCAGCACCTATGCCATTACTGGTTATGCCTGCATTTTGGGGCATTTCCGAGTAACTCTCGCCCAATCTATTCCCGGTTTCGGCAATATCGGATTTATTTATTGGCAGGACGTTAAAATTAAAAAAGACGGCAAAGAAGTTCCCTTTGACCCGGATGCTTTGACGATGACAATCCTGCAAGCAACTGTCTTTAAAAAACGGCCGGTAGATTCTTCTAGCCTGAGCAGTACCGAGAAAACTACGCTGCCTTTAGGTCGAGTTTACGGCGTGAACAGCTACGGTGCGGAAGGATCTCACCTGAAAGTTTCTCTGACTGAAGAACTGCCGAATTTGGGCAATACAGGTTATGTTTTTCCTAGTTTTGTTCAGTTCAAGCGGGGAGATAAAATTTTCGATCCGGTTCCGAACAATGTGGAATTGAACGTGCCGTATTTTTCGCAGCGAGACAATCCGCGTTTTGACTGGTCTACTTGCAACGTAACTTCGATCGCCATGGTGCTTTATTATTATGGTCTTCGTTCTGAGTGGGGCGGACAGTTGGAGGATGAGTTGTTGCAGTGGTGTTTCGACTATGCCGGCCAGGGATCTCAAACCGATCACAGCGTGCTTTCGGCGCTGATTCAGGCCTACGGGTTTAAGACGAGTTTTAGTACGACTCGCAAATGGGCCGAGGTGCGATCGGAATTGCTGAATCGGCGGCCAGTAGTTTTAGCCGGAGATTTTACTGCTGCCGGTCACATTCTTACTGTCATTGGCTACAATTCTCAGGGTTATATCGTGCAAGATCCTTGGGGAAATGCACTCACTGGTTACAGCGATACTGAGGGGAGAAAGTTGATGTATCCCTACAGTTATGTCAATCAAGTTGCTGGGCCAGATGGGAATGTTTGGGCACATTTTATCTATCCATAATTTACTCTACTGTTAGCAAATTGTGAGGCACTGCGGCTATTCGTAAGGTGTGCATAACAGCTATTCGTAAGGTACTTAATGCACACCCTACCTAACTTAGGAAATCTTGCGCTTAATTTTGCGTTTTGCTGCGCCAATGCCTAAAAAGCTCAACCCTACTAAAGTACCAAACCAAGTGGGAGCATCCCGCTGTTTAACTAGACAGAAATACTTAGGGCTTGCTGAATATATCGCCCGCGTGTTACGTGGCCTGGGTTATTTGATCGCGCGATCGAGAGTAAAGTCGCCGCGATCAACAGGTAGAATAGGTCAAAAGCCGTGCATCACCACCTGCGATCGTGTATAAAAAAGCTGAGCTTGCCCCAAGCCCCCCATCCGACTTTGAACTCCCCTTTGAAGGAAGATTGTCAGAAGATAACCGTTGGGTAAAAATGGCCCAACTAATTCCTTGGTCGAAATTTGAATCAGATTATGCTGAAAATTTCCCCACCGAAATGGGATCACCCGCCCAATCATTTAGGATAGCATTAGGGGCATTAATCATCAAAGAAAAACTCTTAATTAGCGATATAGAAACAGTAGAACATATCCGTGAAAAGCCATACCTGCAATACTTTATCGGTCAATCAACCAGAGCGTAATGAACCCCCATTTGATCCATCATTATTAGTCCACTTTCGGCAGCGAATCAGTGCAAACTTAATCAAGAAAGTGAATGAACGCAGGGTGGAAAAAATGCGCGAAACCATCCCAAAACCGCCCGAAAAAAAAAAGGATTCGGACGCAAAAAATGAATCAACCAATCAAGGAAAATTAATCATAGATGCCACCTGTGCCCCAGCAGACATTAGCTACCCCACCGACTTAGGACTATTAAACAAGGCAAGAATTCACACAGAAAAAATCATCGACATTCTTTATAAGTCCCTCAAAGTAAAAATTAATAAAAAACCCAGAACCTACCGAAAAATAGCCAGGAAAGACTACTTAGCAGTAGCCAAACAACGACGACCATTACGAAACAAAAAAATCCAAGCCTTTAAAAAACAACTGCAATATATTAAAAGAAACCTCGCTCATATTGAACAGCTAATTGAATCAGGTGCCACCCTACAAAGTATGACCAAAAAGCAATATAAAACCTTGCTAGTCCTCACAGAAGTCTATCGGCAACAACTCTGGTTATTTGAAAATAAAAAACAGAGTATATCGGACAGTTGGGGTAAGTTTAAGCCAACCGCACATCCGTCCCATTGTCAGAGGAAAAGCAGGGAAACCTGTAGAGTTTGGAGCAAAACTATCAGCGAGTTGCAGTGAAGGATATGTATTTTTATACCGGATGAGCTGGGATAATTTTAACGAATCAGGAGACTTAAAAGCACTCATTTGAAGCCTTTAAAAATTACACAGGATACTATCGGTGAATCAGTCCATGCCGTTAGCGAAGCCCTCGAAGAGGATCGCATTTACCGAAATCGGGAAAACCGAGCATGGTGCAAAGAAAAAGGAATTAGAATCAGTGGGCCACCCTTGGGAAGACCCCCAGCAACTGTGAGTAAAGAAAAAAAGAAGCAAGCCTTAGAAGATGAGAGGATTCGTCAGGCAATTGAGGGAAAATTTGGGGCTTGCGTAAACGCAGATTTAGTCTCGATCGCATCATGGCAAAACTTGATAATACTTCACAGACAGCTATTGCTATCACTTTTTTAGTCATGAACCTTTCTACCTGGTTAAGATGGGTTTTTTTTGTGTTTTTATGCCGTTCGTGGAAAACAATGCCCATTTTTGGCTCTAATATAATCTGCGTTTATAACTTGCTCACATTGACGAAGGAAAAACTCATCTTTAACTCTGCTTGAATATATCGTGAGCTCCTGTTCTTAGTTTGCGATCGATTATTCAGCAAGCCCTAATTCGTTCATTGTAACTCAAAAAAGCCTGAAGTGATTACGGATCAATCACTTCAGGCTGGAATTTTTAAAATTTATAACCATCAATTCTATTTAAATACCTGCAAAATGTGGGATGTACATTTATTGGTTAACGTTAACCCGACTGATGTCGCTAGCTTTGTCCTGCAAAGAGTCAAAGGCAGGGCTTCCAGTTACTTAAGAAAAGAGTTTCCTGAATAGTGAAAATTGCCTACCTTGTGGACTCCTAGTTATTTTGTCGGTAGTGTTGGCAATGTCTCAACTGAAACCGTCAGAAAATATATTGAAGAACAAAGAAATAAATAATCCGCAACACTGGTAGCCTAAAGACTACAACTGCGTTTCATCAAGAGCTTGAAATACCGGGGTTCTCACGCGACGCGTTATAGGCTCCAGAAGCTAGTCGTTGTTCAAATAACCACTGTTTGCTTTCAGGAGAATCATCCAGCCAGCGATCGATCAAGTCCGCCCATTTGACAGGCAGACGCAACTCCTGCCAGGTTGAGTGAGAAGCGACAGAAAGATTGTGGTAAAGCGCTGAATCCGAAATAACTTTTTCGATACATTCTGCTAAAGCCAGAGAGTTCCCCGCTTCAAAAATCATCGAATTAATACCGTGTTTTAAGTGGGTTTTAAACATCGGGTGATCTGAAGCTACTATCGGTGTTCTAGTCCGTAAAGCGTGCTGAATAGTCAGGGGAAAGCCTTCGGGATACTCGTGCCTGCTAGTAACTAACACGAGATCGGATTCTCTCATTAAAGGTTCTAAACTCTGAGTTGGCACGATTCCCAGAAAATCTACACAATCTTTAATTTGCAACTCTTCGACTCGCTGGGCAAAAAACTCCTCTTCACCTTTACCTGCCATTTTTAAGTGAACTGATATATTATTCCGTTCTCTTAACTTTGCTACGGCTCTCAATATATCACCCACGCCCTTACTTTGTATTAACGAACCAGCGTAAAAAAGTTGAATTTTTTTGATGTCCGCAGGGATTGTTTTCGGCGACAAAGAGCCGGGATTGGTCTCTAAGAGAAAGTCCCAGGGAATTATTTTATCAGCTTTTACTCCTATTTGTTGGAACAATAAAGATGACGTAATGCCGTAAGTTCCAACCCATTCTATTTGCTTGTTATTCAACAATTGGGATAGGAAATAGTTGCGGTATTTATTGCGCCAAGTTGTTGTCGCAATAGATTCTGCAAATACAGCGATGGTTTTAATTTTGTTTTTTATTGCCCACTTAAAAATGTCTGGAAAAGTCGTCCGCATGACTAAATGAGTCGGCTTTTGCTGGGCAATTAACTCGATCAATTTTTGGGTATCAATTTTGTAATTAAATCCGCAACCGATCGCCCGCACGCCGTTTTCTAGAACCCGATCGTTAAATTCGGGTGTCATGCAGCAAATAACCGTTACTGACTCAGCTCGTTTTGCCATCTCGGTGACGGCATCAACAGAATATTTTTGAGCGTAGTATGTTTCGCTTCCACCTTTGGCTAAACGATCAAAGGCTTCTGCGTAATCGCCGGCATACTGAACTATGACTAAGCGCATTTTCCTCAACTCTGGTTGTAAAGTATTTAATAGGACTTACGATGCAAAAGATGTGTAAGTAGGTTGATCGGGACGGTTTGAGGTACCGCCACAACCGCACTATTAATTTTATTTTGCTTCAGTCTTATTATAAAGAGTTTCGGCAACAGCCAGGTCAATAGATAGCGGCCGCAGTCGCTTTGTATTGGGGGTTTCAGGCTAATTTTCTCTTGATGTATCTGAGAGTGTGTTGCAAGTAGAATGCGGGAATTAATCCCGACTAAGTAAGGAGAAATACTGTCCCCTGCAATTTGATCTCCGAAGTTGCGATCGACACTCACTCTCGACACTCACTATCGGTACTCAGTTAGCATATTGGAGGGGATGCCAGCAGAATTGGGCTATAAAGTTCACAAATCGTGACAATATTTGGTTTTACGGCGCTCAATAAGCCAAAGTTTCTAAAGTTTCTCGCAGATAGGAACGAACCTGCTGATCGAGGGTGGCATTTTGGTGCTGACGCTCAAAATTGAGTTCTAGCTGCCAGCGTTGAAATCCTGAACTTGCGCCGATCGCGGATTTGAGACTGCCCCAGATTTCAGAATCTTCGCACAGCTCGATCGGCTCGGCGGCTTGAGGTTCTTGTGCGATCGGTAGATAATTCGCCATATTGTTATACCTCTGTTTTAATCCCCTGTAAGGATTGAAAGCTGACCTTGACACTCTCTATTATAGATTCTTCTCTCCAAAGAGCCAACCTAAAATATCCACAACCTGCGGTTAAAAATTAAATATTAAGACTATTAATAATCTCTATCACAAGAGGGGTGTTACCTATTTTCTTCACAGCATACATCTGTACAAATTAAAGTAGCTTAAACTACAATTGTCCCCTTATTAATTTTTTATTTCACTTTTTTTCGATCGACTCTTCGGGTAGAGATGTAACGCCGTTGGAGTCAGCAGGTTTTGGGTTGACAATACTGCCGACTGACGAATTCCCTCTTGTGGATGCTGAACCAATTGACTCTACAGGTGCAGCCACAGCGGCAGTTGTCTCGGCTGCCAAAGCCGGCAAAAGTCGATCGACTTGCCAAGGCGCGATCGTAAAATCCTGCCGAATTTTTTCTAAAACATGAGGCTGTGTCGCTGCAAATTCTGATTCCGGCGTCAGCAAAACCGCCATGACACTAGCAGACACCTGCAAAAACAAATTGCTAGCTAAAAAAGCAGCAACTGCCAACAACAATCCAGTCCCGCGCCAGGAAGGAGGAAAGGGAGCAACCGTTGCCGCGAGGGGAGCCAATCGGTAGAGTTGCCACAAAATTATTGCCAGCAAAACAGCAACAAAAAGAGCGATTCCTTGATTTAACTTTGTTTTAAACCGAGTCAGAATCCGCTGTTGCACAGAAGTTAAATTCTGCGGTTTCACCGCCACAACTAAAATACTAAAAATGTAAAAAGGGCGGAACCACTGCATCCACAGCACAGGAACAATACCGGCTACAGCCACTAAAAATATTTCTAACCAGACAGGGAGCAGGGGAGAACCCACTGCGAGTCCCAGCAAGCACACTCCTAGGAATATCGGCAGTGCAGCCGCCCCAGAAAGATGAATCCACAAGAAAGGATCGGACCAAAAAGAACGCACTTTGAATAATTATGAGTTATGAGTTTTTAATTTTGAGTTTTGATAGTCGGGGACGCATTCTTAAGCAATAAACCTGGTGCAAAGAGTACATCTCTAGAGGTAACACCAAGCATTTTGGGAGGAAACTCGATTGCTGTGCGTAAGTCTTATTGGAGTTTTAAATTTTGAATTTTTAGCAACAGCCAAGACGATGAGGACGTTGTTAATTGTGGATATATTTGCTTTTCTTACTTCTTCCTTCTCTCCTCGATAACTAAAACCTTCTGTCTTCTGGCTTCTTCCTTCTGCTATAAGTTAAAAACAAAAGTTGCGAGTGATGACTTTAGGAGTATTGAGTGAAGAGAAGAGTTGCGAGCGATCGACAATTTAGTTGCGATCGCTCAAAAATTCTCTTCCCTCTCAACACTCACCACTCAAAACTATTGAGAGAGAGTCCGGCGTTTAGTAACCATCCGGTAGGCTTCAATAATATCGCCATCCGCCCAGTCGCTAAACCCGCTCAAGGAAATGCCGCATTCAAAGCCAGCATTGACTTCCTTGGCATCTTCCTTCATCCGTTTTAGGGAGTCGAGGACACCTTCGTAAACGACATTGTTGCCCCGGCGCACCCGCACCTTACAGTTACGGATGACTTTGCCAGAGAGTACCATACATCCAGCCACAGCCCCGCGACCGATCGCAAAGACAGCGCGCACTTCGACTTGACCCAAAGGTTCTTCCACCAATTCGGGTTCCAGCAGGCCTTCCATCGCCCCTTGAATGTCATCCAAGAGGTTGTAGATGATGCTGTATTCCCGCACGTCTACGCCAGCTTGGTCAGCCGCGAGGCGAGCGTCGGTGGCCAGAGTAGTATTGAACCCGATAATTACAGCATTACTGGCTGCAGCGAGGTCAATATCCGTTTCTGTAATTTCCCCAGGAGCAGATAGCAGCAGTCGGAGTTGAACTTCTTTTTGAGGAAGTTGAGTCAGAGCGCCGACAATTGCTTCGAGGGAGCCTTGGACATCTGCCTTCAAGATCAAGTTGAGTTCCTTGAGAACGCCTTCCTTAGCTTGTTGAGAGAAGCCGCTGAGGCTGATCCGGCCGCCTTGCAGCAGGCGTGAATCTCGTCGGGAGGTAGCTCTTCCGCTTGCGATCGCCGCAGCTTCTTTTTCGTTTGCGAAGACATCAAACTCGTCTCCGGCGCGAGGAACTTCCCGCAGCCCTAGCACTTCCACCGCGAAGGATGGAGTTGCGTGTTCTACGCGTTCGCCCCGGTCATCGATCATGGCGCGCACCTTGCCCAAAGCCGAGCCTGCGACCACAATATCGCCCACTCGCAGAGTGCCGTTCTGAACCAGCAGAGTTGCCACAGGCCCCCTTGCCTTGTCGAGGTGAGCTTCAATCACAGTACCCTTAGCCGGTCGGTGCGGGTTGGCGTTGAGGTCTTCCATTTCCGCGACTGTCAGAATCATTTCCAACAGCGTATCCAGGTTTTCGCCTCGGATCGCGCTGACTGGAACCATCGTGATATCGCCCCCCCAGTCATCTGCCACCAAGCCGTACTCAGTAAGCTCTTGCTTCACCCGTTCCGGCTGAGCACCCTCCTTGTCAACTTTATTGATAGCCACGACAATTGGCACTTTCGCAGCTTTCGCGTGGCTGATCGCTTCAATTGTCTGGGGTCGCACGCCGTCGTCCGCCGCCACCACCAAGATGGCGATGTCCGTAACCCGTGTTCCCCGAGCCCGCATCGCTGTAAAGGCTTCGTGACCGGGCGTATCCAAAAATACCACCTGCTGGCTCTTGCCTTCATGTACCACATCCACGTGGTAAGCACCGATGTGCTGGGTAATGCCCCCAGCTTCTCCCTGAGCCACCTTGGTTTTGCGGATCGAGTCGAGCAAGGTAGTTTTACCGTGATCCACGTGACCCATAATCGTTACTACTGGGGGACGGCGTTCGAGGTATTCCAAATCCGCTTCGTCCAGCATCTCGATCACTTTGATAGCTGGGGCTACTTTTTCTGGGGTTTCCACCTCTACGCCCATTTCTTCGGCTACCATCCTCACCGCTGGAATGTCCAGGGTTTCGGTAATATTTACCGCAATTCCTTTAGAGAAAAGCCGCTTAATAATTTCGGTTTCGGGAACAGCCAGAGTAACTGCTAGTTCTTGAACGGTCATCGGCCTGCTCAGCAGCAGCTTTTCTGGACGTTCTACCTTAGCTTCGGCTGTTTTGCCCCGGTTGCCGCGTCCCCCGCTCGAACCTGAAGAACTTTTATCGTGAGAAGGGCCTGGTCTCTTATTTTTTCCGCTGCTTCCGGGTGCGCCCGGAGTTGGTGTTGACTTGGGTGCTGCTTGTCCCTTCGCTTTCGCTGGGCGGGCTAGGGACAGGCTGACCGTGACTGGTGCTGGGAGATCCAAGCCGTTTTCTAAGTCATCGTCATCCTCGTCTATGGGTTTGAGGCGAGAACGTTTTGCCTTAACAGCTTTGGCAGCTTTGGCAGCATCTGAGTTTTCGTCATCATCTTCTTCCCAAATGACCGATGTCTTTTTGGCAGGACGAGGGAGGGAGGGCCTTTCGAGGAGAGGAATCTCCAGCAACGGCGTATTATCTTCTTCATTGTCATCAGTGTCATCCCCTAGCGCTCCGGTGCCACCGCCCCGGCTACGCAGCCCGGTTGCTGACGTTGCGGGGGCCAGGCTCCGGCGCGGCCCACCGGGCTGGGGTCGATCGGCCAGTGGAGTTTTGACTGGGCCACCAGGGCCTTCCCGGCGCGGTCTTTGCGCGTCGCGAGATTCGGTACCTCCCGGTGCAGGTCTGCTGGGGCGGCTCGGTTTAGCCGGCGCTTCCAGAGTTTCTGACTGTCCTGATTGCTCTTGCTCGGTTTTTGCCAGTTTGAGTACCGGCTTGTTCCCCAGATTTTGTGGGGTACGGCTAGCCGACTCGGACGCCCCTCTGACGGGCGGCGACGTGAGTTTTGCCGAGGGCGCAGGAGGGGCCATCGGCGGTTGCTGGGTGCGTTCTGGAGCCTTGGACGACGGCGGTTGAGGTGCCGCCGGTGCCTGAGCCTGGGCGGTGGTTTCCGGGGCGATCGCACCTACATTTTCCGACACTTCTGACGGAGCCGCCGGGACAGCCACATTTGGCTTCGACAGTACAGGTCGATTGATATTCGGTTTAGCTGGAGGCTGGAGTTGTTGAGCTGCAGGCGACTTTGGAGGAGTTGCCACGGTTGCCGCGGGCTGGTTTTGGTTCTCCTCGTTGCCTGCAGGCTGGGAGGAAGCACCAGCCGGGCGTACTTTTGGACTGCGTATTTCTAAAATTTGCTGCTTTTTTTGTTGGTCGTTAGGGTGAGGGCCAGATTCTCTAGATGGCGCTGCTGCTCTTTCGGGTGGAGCTGGCTTGCCGGGGGAAGAGTGGCTACTGGCTACGTATTTTTCCGCCGTTTTGCGAATGCGCTCTGCTTCGGATTCTGTAATTGTGCTGCTGTGGCTCTTGACTGAAATATTGAGCCGCTCGCAAACTGCCAAGATGTCTTTATTATCCAAATTTAGTTCCCGTGATAATTCGTAAATTCTTACTTTGCCGTTGTTCATCCACTCTGCCCTCTTTTGTGCCAACCAGTTTTTACATTGTGATTTTTTGTGCTAATGACGACATCATTCGGTGTGATTGATTCAGTGTCAGGAATCGGGGTTTTGGTACTCGCTCAGCAATTTTATCTAAAAGATGCAACTCGCTGAAGTCTGCGGTTGAAGAATTCTCAAGTCTGTTTGGGAACTTGGAACTCCGAAGTCTGAGTTTTGGCAAAACCCACTCTCTCAAGCTTCAAAGTTTGCCTTTCCACCTTGAGGATACCTCTGCTAGTACCCTACCCTTATCTAATCTGACACAAATCTTTCCAGACTGGTGGGCAGATCGGATTGGGGTTTTATAGCTGGCGCTACCGGTAATTACTGGTAGGGCTGCCAAGAGGGTTTATACAGTCGATGCCGAACTATTGTCGGTTTTTCGTCCGGCTAGGCCCGAGTAAGATGTACAGTCAGATGTGGCTAAACGCTGCCAAAGTGTTTGGTAGAGTTCGTCAGACACAGGCGCTTTGAGCGATCGCCCAAGTCGATTTTTTTTCTGAGCTGCTTTGAGGCATTCGGCTTCCCGACAAAGGTAAGCAGAACGACCCATGCCACGATCTAATTGTACCTGATGAGAAGGATAGAGCCTGACTACTCGCCAAAAAGCTTCCTTAGGAGCTATTTTTCGACAACTTGCACAGCACCGGTAGTTCGGTTTCATTTCTTGTGAGAGGGGGAGTAGGGGACAACTCCTCCTTGTCTGGCGAAGATAGAAAATCTTAGGACAAGGAGTCAGAAGACAGAATTCAGAATTCAAAATACGCCATGCCCCAAGTCAGGGGTAAGGGTTACGGAAAAAATTTTTTGTGTTCCACGATTAAAATCGGGGGCTTTAAAGCTCGATTCTCCATCCTGTCGCACAGAACCCATTCTGGATTCTGAATTCTGAATTCTTCTTCGGTAAATGTCACAGTTTTTAGACAGCGGCTTCGGTTTCCTCCGTAGCTGCTGCCTCCTCTTCCTCAAATTCTGCGGTTTCCTCGTCGTAGTCGCCTGCTTCCTCGTCGTAGTCCCCTGCTAGTTCTTCGAGCCTAGTTGCTTCTGCTGCCAATTTGCTGTCTTCGGCCGCGCGATCGTACTTAGCAATATCTTTGATATCGATTTTCCAACCGGTGAGGCGGGCTGCGAGACGCACGTTCTGACCTTCTTTGCCAATGGCAAGACTCAGTTGGTCTTCAGCGACCAAAATGTGAGCTCTCCTGCCTTCTGGAGCAACTAAACGCACTTCATCTACTCTAGCGGGACTCAGAGCGTTAGCAATATAAGTTGCTGGGTCTGGAGACCAGCGGATCACGTCGATTTTTTCGCCCCGCAATTCGTTGACTACTACCTGAATCCGCGATCCCCGCGCTCCGATGCAGGCTCCTACAGGGTCTACGTCGCGATCGAGAGTATCAACTGCTATTTTAGTCCGGGGGCCGACGTGCCTGGATGGCGGATTTGCCTCCCTGGCTACGGCGACAATTCTCACCACACCATCTTCTATTTCTGGTACTTCGTTAGCAAACAGGTAAACCACCAAACCTGCGTCCGCTCTAGAAACAAGTAACTGCGGCCCACGAGTTGAGCCTTCGCCTACTTTTTTGAGATAAACCTTGAATGTAGCGTTGGCCCGATAATTGTCGTTGGGCAACTGTTCGCGCTTAGGGAGTTCGGCATCTACTTCTGGCTGACCGAAGCTGCTGGTGACAGCTAAAATTACCGACTGCCTCTCAAACCTGAGCACTCTTGCTTGAAGAACGGTTTCTTCTAAATCTTTAAACTCTTCTTGAATCATTTTGCGCTGTTGGTCGCGCAGTTTTTGAGCGAGAACTTGTTTGGTCTGAATCGCGGCCATGCGACCAAATTCTTTTTGATTTGGTGTTACGTCTACGAGCACGATGCTCCCCGGCTGAGCTTCGGTGGCTACTTCTTGCACTTCCGTAAGTGAGATTTCGTGATCGGGATTGATGACTTCTTCGACAATAGTTTTGTTGGCTAAAACGCGGAAACCTTCTTGTTCTGCGTCTAGTTCTACATCAAAGTTGTCGAAGTATTCTTCGCTGAAGTGATCGAGTTTTTGGGTACGGCGGTAGCGTTCGTATCCTTTGAGCAAGGCTTCTCGCAAGGCTGCTTGGACGGCGTGTTTGGGTAAATTGCGTTCTTTGCTAATACCTTCGACCATTTCTTTTAGTCCGGGCAGGGGAACCATTGACATATAAAACTCTCCTTTTTTGCTGTGGTAATAAGTAACTGGTAATCGGTAATTGGTACTTGGAAAATTTTCAGGAAAAATGATGACGAGGAGTGATGAGTTACTGGATAGGATTAGGGAAGCTAGGTGCAGTAACAATTTATTTGTTGTTCCTCTTCAACCCGCTGCTACAGATGTGATTGTTAAAAATTAACTCGCAGCCAAGCGTTTTCAGCTTGCTGCGAGGCAATCGCAAAACTCAAATCGGGCGGGCACAGGGGCACCGCCCCTACAACTCAACACTCAAAATTTCCCTTTACATCTCCTTTCCTTCGTCTAGTTCAACTTTGACAATCTGAGGGCGGGGAATTTTAACCTGTCGCCCTTTTTGATTGAGATAAACCGCTGTTTCATCCCGGCCCAGGAGTAGTCCTTTCCACTCTTTGATTCGTGAGTCCGGTTCGGTGGTTGTGGCTGTCACGGGGAAACCTTTAAAGGTAATGAATTCTCGATCGC
Source organism: Microcoleus sp. B4-C2 (assembly GCF_036705265.1). NCBI lineage: Bacteria > Bacillati > Cyanobacteriota > Cyanophyceae > Oscillatoriales > Microcoleaceae > Microcoleus > Microcoleus sp. B4-C2. The sequence goes on along the minus strand of NZ_JAUBUB010000066.1, from coordinate 13,050 downwards.
TGCTGAGCAATCGGGATATTCCGGGACTGGAAATCTCTAGCACGTAGGCATCGGGTATGATGTCGGCTGCCTCTAACTCGGCATCGAGGGCTGTGCTCATGCGCTCGCAGTCGGCTAAACCAGTGTCTTGTTGGAGGTTGCGGATGTCTACCCGCAAGACGGGAGGATTTTGGTTGGTGTGAAACACTGCTCCCACTACTTCCAATCCCAGTGTTTCCGCAACGGGGGTAGCTAAGTCAATGATTTGTGGGATTAGGGGATGAGTCATATCGAATACTTAAGTTAAAACTCCTAAACTCGGACACGGCAAGGAAAAATTTGTTGTTGAGATTGCTTGGTTTTGAGGTGGTTTGATTAGGTGGCTGCGACTTTCGTCTTCAACTTTGGGACTTACCCAACATCCCAGCAGGGATCTCAAGCGGGGGGGTACCCCTACTAAATCAGTCCTCAACTTGCAAGTCAGACGCCCTGAGCTCTTTTCCTGCGACTAATGCAACAAAAAAAGTGGGCTTGACCCACTCCTAGGTAAAACAATTTCTTCCAAGAAGTTTGAGGACTTCTTCCGATCGAAGGGAGGCCTCAGTTCTCAGTTTAGCTCGATCGCCCGCCCGGTGACAAACTGATCGCCATCGGCGGGCTGTCCGAGGGCAGAAGGGGAGAGATCACAGGGGGAATGAGGACGACTTCATCACCGTTTTGGAGTGGGGTGGGGCGAGGGCAAATTCCTGGTTGATATTCAAGCAGGTGCGATCGATCTGAGATGTTGCACCATTCTCGCTTAACAGGCTTTTCGGCCTGTTCCACAAGAAAATCTACTCTTTGTGGAACAGGCCGAAAAGCCTGTTCCTAAAAAGCTTATTGACAATGGTGCAAGATGTGCGATCGAGCCTAGAACAGGGGGGAAGTGGCACTCAGGCGTTCTAGGACTTGCGATACGGGAGTTGCTTTGGGAAATTCTAATTTCACTTGGGACAAGCCCTCTGCTTCTTGATAGGCGGCCAAGAGTTTGACAGTGATGGTGATTGGTAGATTAGACATGGGCGATCGCCAGATTAACGATATATTGACAAAATAGCCCAACTAAGATTCACCCTAAAAAATCCCCTTTACTAATGCTGAATTGGAAGCTCAATAACAAACTCTACCCCCCATTCTGGCGAGGAAATGCAGGTCAGCTTACCACCATGTTTTCGTTCTACGATCTCACGGCTAATAGACAAACCTAAACCTGTCCCTTTACCTACTGATTTAGTAGTAAACATCGGCGTGAATAAATGCTGCATTACTTCCTGAGTTATGCCAACCCCATTATCAGCAATCCGAATCACCACTCTGTCATCCTGAAGCATTTCAGTACAGATCCGAATCTGTGGAGTGTCATTGCTCTGTTTCTTTTCTCCGCACAGCGGACAACTAATCGTAGACTCTTCTAAAGAATCAATTCCATTCGCCAATATATTCATAAATACCTGATTAAGTTGCCCCGGATAACACTCTACTAGCGGCAATTCCCCATACTCCTTAATCACTGCAATTCCTGGGAAAGTTCCTTTAGATTTCAGTCTATGCCCTAAAATTAATAAGGTACTATCTAGCCCATCGTGAATATTCACTGGCGTTAGTGCCGATGTATCCAACCGAGAGAAATTACGTAGTGACATAGAAAGATTGTAAAGTCGCTCTGTTCCTAGCGCCATTGAATCAAGAATTTTGGGCAAATCTTCAACAATAAAATCTAACTCAATCTCCTGGGACTTCTCCTCAAATTCTGATGTCGAAGTAACGTTGTGCTGGCAAAGCCGAGTCATCTCTATCAAATCGGCAATATATTCCTTGGCAATAGGGATATTATTGGAGATAAAACTAACTGGATTGTTAATTTCGTGAGCTACCCCAGCTACAAGTTGACCAAGACAAGCCATCTTTTCACTTTGAACGATTTGCACCTGAGCTTTTTTAAGATTATCCAAAGCTTGAGAAAGTTCAGCCGTTCGTTCTTCCACCCGTTTTTCTAACTCCTGTGCGAGCTGATGTAACGCTGCTTCTGCTGCGAGCCTGTCTTCAATTTCCCGTTTGAGAAGCAGATTTTGGTCGGCGAGAGTTTTAGTCAAAGAACGCAGTTTTAAATGGAGGTTGACGCGAGCTAACACCTCCTTTTGTTCAAAGGGCTTAGTAATGTAATCCACCGCCCCTAGATTAAAGCCTTTGATCTTATCTCCTATGTCAGAAAGAGCCGTCATAAAAATTACCGAAATTTCGTTCGTCAACGGACTTTCCTTCAGGCGATGGCAGGTTTCAAACCCGTCAATTCCTGGCATCATTACATCTAACAGAATCAAATCCGGCTGAGTATATTCAGCCTGTTCGATGGCAGTTTCGCCATCAGTTGCTACCAATATCTCCCATCCAAAACCCGCTAAAGCTTCAGAAAGCACGTCCAGATTGCTAGGATTATCATCGACGATTAAGATGCTACTTGTTTCAATATTTGCTGCCTTCATTCTGTTTCTATCCTGTGGGATGTAATAAACTCTTTTATTTTTTTCACCTGATAGCCTTGGGCTAACTGGCGCAGCTCAACAGCAAAGGACACAAATTTCTGATCTAACTTCTCTAGGTGCTCACTGCGCTTCACAATTCCTTTCACGTTGCCTCTCATCGCCAGTTCAAATAAAAGTTCAATTTCTTCGGGCGGGGGAGCGACTACAGAGGGCGATTCAGAAAGTGATTGACCATCTGATGAAAAAGGAATAGTGCTGATTTTTTCATTCTTTAGTTCCTCATATATCCATTCAAGTTTTAAATACTTTTGCAACATCTCAAATAGCTCTTCTGCCTGCACAGGCTTACCGAGAAAATCGTTGGCTCCCCCCTCCAAGCTTTTATGTTGGTCGGTAGCAAATACACTGGCAGATGAAGCAATGATTGCCACATCTTTATAGTGTGACAAATTTCGGATACGGCGCATCATCTCAAAGCCATCTAACACTGGCATCACCAAGTCAGTGATAATCAGATCAAACTTAAACTCTTCTACTTTTTCTAAACCTTCTTGACCGTTTTTAGCTTCGGTTACTTCAAAGCCGAGGGGTTCCAGCAGGTTGACAATCACCGAGAGGTTTTCCCATTTGTCATCCACAACCAAAACTTTCTGTTTTCTACCTTGGTAGCCAACCAGCTTTCTTTGCTTGGCAATCGTGACTGTATTTGCCCAGTCGGCCGCTTCCCGTAAATCCAAATCTAGCCAAAAAACACTGCCGACTCCTGACTGGCTTTTTACTTGGATTGTACTACCCATCATTTCGACAATTTTCTGGCTAATTGTTAAACCGAGTCCGGTTCCTTCTGCCTGACGCTTGCTGTCTCCTACCTGTTCAAAAGGCAAAAATATTTTTTCTAATTGTTCTGGTGTCATACCAACGCCAGTATCTTCTATTTGAAACCGAATTTTGTGAATTGGTGAGGCTGGCTTTTGGTCATGGCTTTGTACCTTTTCACCTGTCCCCTTTTCCAGATGTTCTATCTTAAAAGTCACTCGTCCCGAGTCGGTAAACTTAATTGCATTGCTCAGCAAGTTAATTAGTACCTGTCGCAAGCGTTTCTCGTCAGCGTAGATGCCAGCAGGAATTTCCGAACTGGGTTGATAAACAAAAGCAATTCCTTTTTGTTCGGCTCGGATGCGGCAGATTTCCGCGACTCCCTGCAAAAAGGAAGGAAAATGGAAATCTTTCGCGTACAGTTCCAATTTCTGGGCTTCAATTTTAGCGAGGTCTAAGATGTCATTGATCAGGGTTAACAGGTGGGAACCACACTGGTGAATAATACTGATGCCTTGGATATCTTTCGGAGCCATCGTTTTTGAGCGTTCTAGGATTTGAGCGTATCCTAAAATTCCATTGAGTGGCGTTCTCAATTCGTGACTCATATTCGCTAAAAATTCACTTTTAGCTTGGTTGGCAGTATCAGCGATTTGTTTGGCTTCCGTGAGTTCGGCGGTGCGTTCTTCTACTCGGATTTCTAGCTCGGAATTGGTTTTGGCTAGCGCCTCAAAGGATTCGCGCAACTGTTGTGCCATAAGGTTGAAAGACTGACCCAGGACTTCTAGTTCTTCTATGCCTTTTACCTGCACATTTTTCTCTAAGTCGCCACTGGCGATCGCCCTAGAAGCTTCGCTCAAACGGAGAATCGGGCTGGTAATCCAGCGTGCGGTTAAGATTCCCAGAACGGTAGCCAGCGCCAAGGCTCCCAAACACAACAAAATGGTAGTCTGGGTATTGGCGTTAATTTGATCCATGAAATCGCTTTCAGGAACGACGACGACGATCAGCCAGTCCAATCCTCGGCTATCCTGAAAGGGCATAACTTGGAGGAATTCCCGCTGGCCGGCGATCGTAAAATCCAATTGCTGAGAGCTATTAATTTTAGTGAGGTCGCCAAAGTGTTCTTTTAAATGCGCTGTTGTCAGCCGAATTAAATCATCTGTGCTGTCTAAAGCATTCAGGCGATCGAGTTTGCCATTGTTGGTGATAAAGGCTTCTTTGAGAGTTGAACTGCCTACTAGGAGTCCCGAACGTTCCATAATGAATGTCTGTCCCGATCGACCCATTTTTAAGCTTTGCAGAAAGTCGCTGAGGAAAGAGATCAATAAATTAGCAACGAATACTCCACGCAGTTCGCCACTTTCGTCATACACTGGATGTCCGGCAGGGAGGGAGAGCGTTTTCTGACCTGTAAGCGGAAAAATTTCGCTCCATGTGGGCCGGCCGAAGCGTACACTGTCTTTATACCAAGAACGGTTGAGTATATTGTTGCTAGGAGAAATGTTTAAGAGCTTTGTTTGATTGCCGTTGCTATCCGATTCGTAAATATGAAATTCAGTACGACTATCCTTATGTACTCTTTTAAAAAAAATTTTGCCATTCTCTTGGCGTTCAATGGCAATGAACTCTCCCGTTTTAGTAGCAAAACCCATCTGGGGGAGAGAAGGAAAGGCTTGAATTTGCTCCCACAAATAGCGCTCCATACTCTCCAATTCGTCTGGATTTAAGTATCCTAGGCGAAGGGCATTGGCATTCAGTTGATTGACGCGAGGAGCTGTGTCTAGGTAAGTGTTGAGCTGCTGCTGGATACGGGCCGTAATTTCACTCCGCAACTGACTAGCAACTTCGTTGACTGCTTTTTGCCCGTTGCGTAAGGATAGCCAGCCTGTGAGCCCGACGGCAGCAAATATTTGCAGAACGAATGGGAATACTAAAATCAGGCGCAGGGACACCTTTTTTTTATAACGGTTTGACAGGAAAGTGGTTGCAGAGGTCTGTGACATTTATTGGTGTTACTCCTGGGGTAACGAGTTGGCTGAAAAATCTCAGTGGATTGAGTGAAATGAGGCTGAGGAAATATATATTGAAAAGCAATCTATAATAGTTAGTGAAAAGTTTGAGACAGTAACTTGCTTAAACAAGAAGGGCTACTTACGTATTTTTTATGCCAGGGGTATAATAATATCTGACTAAAGATACTGATGCGCCTTATTTTTCTAGCATTGGTAAATTATTTGAGCCTTTAGGAAACCAGTTAGCAATCATATCTAATAGATTACTTGGTTTAGAGCTATGTGTAGCAGTTTTTAACTTTACTTTACAGAGAGCCTCTAAAAAGTAGAATCTCATCAAACTTACATATAAATTGATATAATGTACGTCTAAAAAAACTGACCACAAATTTCTTGATGGTACCCGCCACGTGATTTATCCGTGGAATCAATCCAAAATCGCAAATCGAAAATCCTCAAGCCCCCGCATTTATCTCGCGCAAGTCAATCTAAAATCTAAAATCTAAAATCTAAAATCGATTGACAATCAAGCATCCAGGATACAAGCCCCCCGATTCATCCGTCCAGAAATAAAAAACCTGTATCCGATGAAACTTGCCCCCGAATTTATCCGTGGGGTCAATGCTTCAATCGAAAATCGAAAATCGAAAATCGAAAATCGAAAATCGAAAATCGAAAATCGAAAATCGATTGACCTTTCTCGCTAAAAACATGAAACGCCAGGCCGCTGAGAACCCTAACGGCGGTTTAACTCACTACCGCGCTGAAGATTTGATGCACAACTCTGCAGATGACTCTGGTAGAGAATGCCGATCGCAAATGAAACTTTACAATTCCAGCAAGTTTCATTTGCAGGAGTGACAGCAGGGTAATTGCTAATTGCTAATAGGGGAAGAAAAAAATCAGTAAAGCGGTGGAGACTTGCCCTAACGCGGGGCTATCCGTTGCAGTTCTTTGGCTTGTTCTAAAATTTTCTCGAAGTCTTCTTCGCTCAACCGCTGAATGTAGTTGATTTTGAACTCTTCTAGAAAGTCGCACAGCAGCAGTTGTATTTCTTGCCAGGTTTGCTGCTGTTGCAGTTCGGTTCCTAAAGCTTGCCCGAAATGTTGGACTAGCTGGCTTGAGAGTTTCATGCCTATGGGGTCTTCGGTGGCGATTTTGAAGGCTTCGTAGGCATCTTGGGGGCCGAGAGTGGCTAATTTTGACAGTTCTGCAACTAATTGCTGTGCTAGCTGTTCGGGCAGGTTTCCCAGGCCGGGTACTTGCTTCCATCCTTGATAGAGGGGGGACTGTTTGAGGAAGCTTTCAATATTGTACCGGAGGAGGGCTTCTAGGTCGGGCTGGAGTTGGGGGAGGACTTTGTAGACGGTTATTTGGACGAGATGGGTGGCGATCGCTTCTATTTCATTGATATTGTTGATGTCGAGATAGCGCTGTTTTGGGGATTTAAAGAGTTGACGAGCGAGTTCGCCTGTGGTGATTGATTGTTGCATCTGGTTGATGAGTTGAATTACTACAACTTCGGTCAATTCTTGAGCGAAGTTGGCGACGAAACCTCGGCTGATTTGGGTGCGTATGGGTTGGAGATCCGGCATTTTGGCTTGGTGGATGCGAATTGTGACGGGTAATACTCGCAACAGGCGCCAGAATGGGAGCAGCAGGAAGATGTCGTACCATCGCCAGAGCATGGCCGATCGCCAAGTGACGCTGCGGTGGCGGCGGCTGATCGAGTAGGTACGGGCTAGAAATTCGATCGCGAATATGGCAATGAATGGCAGGTCAATTAGCCAGAAGTTATCGGTGAACTCGCCGTTGTCTCCGATCGCGCGGTAATAGTTGGTGGCGATTAATGGCTTGATTTTGGAGTCAAACCACTGGATTTCTTTTTGCCAGTCTTGTTTGTTTAAATAGTCAGGGCTCCAAAATCTTTGGAATGATTGTTTAGCGGAGTCTTCTGGATTCGGGACGCGATCGCGCATCCGGTCTTTTATTTTTTCTAGGGTGCCACTTTTTGATGCTACTCGAAAGGGATCTTCGTCGATCATTTTCGCGCTCAGATTGTTTATTTCCTGCAATTTGGCTGCTACTTGGGGAGAGGGCAACCCTGTTTGCACTACTTGAATTTTTAATTCTTCTAAGGTTTCCAGATATTGCTGGGTGTCTCGGTGCGGTTTAATTCCTTTAAATGGGTCGTATACTTGAGTTAGAACTGGCAGTTGCCGGAAGTAGAAATCTCGTCCGGGGACGTAAGTTATGTCAAATAATACTAGGCTTAAATTTCCTAGGGCGACCAGTGCCATGAACCGCTCGAACCAAGGTACTTTTGGTAATTTTTTGCGGGAGTTTGGAGTTGGAGAGGGCAGTAGTTTTGGTGTCACTAGCGGTTCCTAATTAAGTAGACCGATCGAAATAGATGTAACTGGTAATAGCTGAAAAAAGGAAACAGGGAAAACTGGCTAAGTGTCCGATCGAGCTCGGATGGCGATCGCGGAAGCTAGTCTTTATTTTAACGTGCGTTTGTTGGGGATTTTTGGATTGTTAATTATGCCTGGTTAAGTTAAATATTTTACGGGTAAAATATTAAGGTCGATCGAACTTGACGGAAGCTGTGGCTCCCGTTAGTGTGCTTCTCTCTGGCAATAAAATTATATCTCAGGCGGAATCCTTAGTTTTTTTGGCGTTGCAGTGCTCACGGGGCTGGCAATAAATGACTATTTCTGTTTGATATACGGGCTATTTGACCGCTAAATCAAATGTATTGCACGCAGCGGAGTCTAAGGTTAGATGTGGACTTCGAGTTTGAGGTCAAACCCTCAAGAGAGTTATACTTGCTCAGGGGCGGCAGTCTGGTGAGAGCGCCCCCTCTGATGGCGAGGGTGGCTGCCGCCTCCGTAAGGTTCGAGGTTTCGCCTCTACAAAAACCAGCTCGCGATCGGACTCTTGAATAATATAAAACCCTTCCTACTAATTTTGTTCGCATTTTTTTAATATATGACATACTGCCTTAATCTCGATTGCCCAAGAGACAAGCGTCAGAACCCACCAGGCACAAAGTATTGTCTTAATTGTGGTTCAAAGCTGCTGCTAAAAGACCTTTATGCAGCAACTGAACCGCTACGCGATGGGGGATTTGGCAGGACTTTCCGAGCTGTTAATCATGGAAAATTTGAGGAATTGTGCGTGATAAAACAGTTGTCACCTCCTCAAGAGTTTCAGCGGAAGCCCGGTCATTTTAAAAAATATGTTCGACTGTTTGAACAAGAGGCAAGGCGGTTATACGAACTGAAGCACCCGCAAATTCCTCAGTTAATTTCTTATTTTGAGGAAGATGGGCGATTGTATTTAGTGCAAGAGTTTATTGATGGCAATAATTTAAAGGATGAGTTAGATAAGTACGGTGCTTATAGCGAAATTAAAACTTGCGAACTGCTGTTAGATTTGTTGCCTTTATTGAAGTTTGTTCATGACAGAAATGTAATTCACCGCGATATTAAGCCGGAGAATGTGATCCGCCGATCGCGCGATCGTAAGTTAGTGCTGATAGATTTTGGGGTTTCCAAACAGGTAGTAGCTGCTGCTCCCACCAAAACAGGAACGAAGTTGGGAACTCCCGGCTACGCGGCTCTAGAACAGCGTCACGGTAGGGCTGTTCCGGCTAGCGACCTTTACAGTTTGGGGGTGACTTGCATTCGCTTGCTGACTTCTGTTATGCCTTATCTGGATATCTACGGGGACATTCACGATGACCTTTACGATCCGCTTGAAGGCCGGTGGCTGTGGAGGGAGGCTTTGCCAAAAGGAACACAAATTAGCGAGGATTTAGGTCAGGTTTTGGATAAGTTAATTCAGGAATATGTTAAAGATCGCTACAAATCTGCTGTGGAAGTTTTGGATGCTTTAAAACCTCCTGTTGTTGTTGTCCCCGTGCTGGAAAAGTCGCAGCAGGCAACTGTTGTTAGTCCTTCGGTTCCTACTCAACCTGTGACTGATACTCAGCTAGTTTCTGTGAATTTAGAGTCGGAAAAAGGTATTGATTATTCTCACTTGGCAAGGCTGCTGGCTGCTAAAAATTGGCGTGGTGCTGATGAGGAAACTTCTGTGAAAATGCTGGAGGTGATGCAGCAAAATTCACGGGGTTATTTGAGCGAGGAAGATATTAGGAAGTTTCCAGCTAAGGATTTGCAGACTATCGATCGACTTTGGGTGCGGCACAGTCACCGCAGATTCGGTTTTTCTGTGCAAAAGGGTTTGTGGCTCAAGTTGGGGGGAAAGCCTGGTGTTTATGATGCTACAGTTTGGGAGAAGTTTGGCGATCGAGTGGGCTGGCGGGTTAACAGCCAGTGGGTATACTATTCTGAGCTGAATTTTACTTCTAAAGCAAAGCCGGGACATTTGCCGGGGGGGACTGTTTTTGGGTGGGAAGGCGGGGTTTTGTGCGGTGTTTTGGGTTTGGGTGGGATATGGTTTCTGCTGTCGCGGCGGGATTTGTAGAAGAAAGGTAGAAGGTAGAAGGCAGAATTTATTAGTCAGGCTGCACCCCAAGCGAAGTCGAAGTGTTAGTCATGAAATAGTTTTGAGTGGGGAATTAAAGAGTTAACAAGTTTTGAGTTTAATCATTTGTTATGTAGAAATTAGCTCTAAAAAAAGCGAAAAATAAGATATAATCACAAACCATTTTTTTTGTGCTATGTTCTTAGAGAAGGGCAAGTTTGCAAAGTCAAAAGCCAGTCCTCGGCGGTACCCAACCATGGGGACTGGTTTTGGCTCCAATTTACCAAGGAGATTTATTTAGTATGTTGCAAGAAAAACGTCTCAAGCCGTGGACTATAGTTCGCTCGCTTCCAAATGTGGAAAAGGTGGTTGTGGGTGAGTTTCGCAGTTGGTCGGATGCAGACGGTCACTTGAAAATTCTCAAGCGGATGGTGCCGGCGGATCGATTGAGTGTTGTCTTCGATCCGGTAGTTCAAGCGTAACGTCGCTGGTAAATTGATCAGCGTGCGATCGCTCTTTGAGCTAAGCGATCGCCTCTTTTTTTAGATACTATTTTTTTACATAAAAAATGCGATCGCTAAACAGGCGATCGCAAATTGAATCATTGTCCTTAACTGCGGCGAATTTCCGTAATTTGGTCGGCAACATCCAAAATTCTTTGGGGCATCGATGGCCCGGTAAAAATCATATCCAAATGATGGGGCTTGTTGTCAATCAATGCCACCACTTCGGCTTCGGGAATCAAGCCCAAATTAACCGCTAAACTCAATTCATCGAGAATAACTAAGGAATAACGACCTTCACGCACCGCATTTTGAACATACTGCCACAATTGTTCGATCGATCGCGTCTCCAGCTCATCTAAATCAGCATTCTCAATGCAGCGTGACAAATCGCAGCGCATCCAATCTAAATTTTGCCCCAGTCGCACCGGATGCTGGTGCCCTTGATTAATTCCCCCTTTGAGGAACTGCACCGCTAGCACGGGAGCTCCCTGTCCTGCAATTCTGAGGGCCTGAGCCATGACACTGGTAAAAAAGCAGCGGTGCGGGCCTGTAAAGACTTGCACCAGCCCTTGAACTGTGTAGGGCAAGCTGTGGGTTAAATTGAGTTTAGGGGTTTGTAACTGAGCAACCATAGGGCAATATTTAATCAGCAACTAAGTCTTGAGTGCAGCTCCGACCTTGGCGTGGCTGAAGCCTGCTTGACAATATATAGTGTACTGGGCCGAGTGCACATCGGATCGAACACTAGATATATAAGTTCTCAAAAGCTAGCGGCAGTGGCATTCGCAGTCATTTGTTCGATTTTTGAACTAAATTAGCACTTAGGCAGAAACGGGGTTTTTTACCAAAATACGGCGTGGAGCTTGACATTTATACAGTTATAGGGTGAAAAACCACGGTGATGAGAGCATTTTTTGTAGGTTGGGTTGAGGAACGAAACCCAACAATCAAGCGTGGCGTTGGGTTTCGTTCCTCAACCCAACCTACGGAAGTTATTTAATCCACGATCCTTAGATAGTTAGAGGGTGAAAAAGCAAGGCGATGAGAGTCTTGGGAAGTCCAGGACTGTGAAGAAAAAGTACACACATCGCGTAAAATTTGAATGTCGCGGCACTAGGAGCAGGGACTGTGAGAGTGGTGATTCTGGGAGGGCCAGGAGCGGGAAAGGGAACTCAGGCTGAACTACTGTGCAGCAATTTGAGCCTTCCTTTGCTGGCTGTGGGGGATATTCTACGGGAGGCGATCGCAGAAGACACAGATTTAGGCAAGCTGGCGGTGTCTTATGTCGAAAAAGGGGAATTAGTTCCCGACGCAACTATGATTGAATTCTTTCGCCGCCGACTGCTGCTGTGGGATGTCTTTAATGGCTGGGTGTTGGAGGGCTATCCGCGAACGGCTTTTCAAGCTGAGGAGTTGGATTTTTTATTAGAGGATTTGGCCCAGGAGCTAGATTGGGCAGTTTGGCTGAAAGTGCCGATCGAGGTTTTGCTGAGCAGGTCGATCGAGCGCGATCGATCGGATGACCATCCTGAAATTTTACAGCGTCGGCTCGATTTGTTCCACGAACGCACTATTCCTCTTTTAGAGTATTACGAACACCGCAACAAATTGTTAACTATTGATGGCGATCAATCTCCACAACAAGTCCAGCAGGATATTCTCACATTGATCGAGGCTAAAGGTCAATACTCATAGCATTTTAGATTTTCCATTTTAGGTTGAATGACTGCTTATTTAACGAATCAAAAAAGACGGGAAGATTAATATCCTATTTTCAATCTTTAATATCCAATTACCCATTACCAATCACCTAAATATTATGTCTTTCCAGCGTCCAGACGGCAGACAACCAAATCAAATTCGTCCGATTAGTTTCGATCGAGAGTTTACCAAATTTGCTAGCGGTTCCGTACTGGCGAAAAGTGGCGATACTCAGGTACTTTGCAGCGTGACAATCAAGCCGGGAGTGCCTAGATTTCTGGAGAATACCGGACAAGGTTGGCTGACAGCGGAATACCGAATGTTGCCGGGATCTACGCCACAGCGACAAGAGCGGGAATTTATGAAATTATCGGGACGGACTCAAGAGATTCAGCGGTTGATTGGGCGTAGTTTGCGATCGTGCTTGGATATGCAACTATTGGGAGAACGCACCATACTTGTCGATGCGGATGTTTTGCAAGCGGACGCTGGGACTCGCACGACTTCAATTACTGGCGGGTTTGTGGCTGTGGCTGATGCTTTGAATAAGTTGGTGCAAAAAGGTGATTTGGTGCGATCGCCCCTTATTCGTCAAGTGGCGGCCGTGTCTGTGGGACTTTTGGAAGGAGAACCGTTTTTAGATTTGAATTATCTTGAAGATGTGGCGGCTGAAATTGATTGTAATGTGGTAATGAATGGAGATTTGAATATCATCGAAATTCAGGGAACTGCGGAAGAGGGAAGTTTCAGCCGGAGTCAGTTAAATCAAATTTTGGATGTGGCAGAAACTGGAATTCAGGAATTGTTGGAGGCTCAGCGGCAGGCTTTAGTTGAGTAGGACTTACGCATGGGAGTCCAGAAACCCGGTTTTGACGATAATACTTCGTTTCAGTCAGTAGATTGGGTAAAAAAAAACCGGGTTTCTTTGGTGCAAGTGCGACAGTAATACCAATTTAATATGAAGCTGCATAGAATAAAGCTTCAAGAATGAAAGTGTAAGAAGATAGTGAACTGATTTCT
>NZ_JAUBUB010000065.1:0-39074 GCF_036705265.1 Microcoleus sp. B4-C2 | reverse complement strand
GTCCAAAAAGGACGGGCGGGACGCCCATCCCACAATAACAATTAAAATTGTAAGTTATTTAATTCGCGATCCTAAAATCGTATTACCGTCTCGCGATTCTCACACCTTCCCTAAAATGCGCGATCGTGGCAATTACTGCTATAGAAAAGTAAAATATTCTAATCAACCAAAAACAAACCCGCATTGACCAAGAAACAATAGTCGGAGCAATACCTGTGAACTGTACAAATCTGGAATTAACTTTTTTTTCAAAGCTGTCCAGGTCTTTCATCTCCGATTGTTTCGTGGGAATAACGGGAAACTGACCAGTATATACGTAATAACCGATAAAACCAGGCAATCCCACTTTTCTATTCAAAAATGAGTTAGTTAATGTTGCAGTTTGCGCTGGTAATAAATTATCCGATTCCTCTACTTTTTCCAGCCAAGAATTATATCTGATGGCTGGCGTAATCATGAAAACTAAAGGAACTATAACTATCAACAAAGCGGCACTAATTTTTCGACCATATTGAGGGTGTAGAAGCCTGGTCGCCACACCCACTCCCATACCGATAAATGCAAATATCAATATATTTAACAGTTCAATAATTTCGAGGCCTCTCAACAAATCGCCGATAATCAGAATGGTATATAATAATTTGTCTGCCAGTAGCAGAGCTGCCCACTTGATCAGAATTGAAACGCCTACAATAGTAGCTACAATCGCCACATACCCAATGCCACCTAGAACGTAGAGTAAAATCGAACCGACTTGTTTAAATGACTGCATGGAATTATTCACTCTTGTGAAAGTTTAGGAGTCTGATTGACAAAAATTTTAAAAATTTATAGCAATCTGGAGTTCCAAATTTGATTTTTAAAGTTGATTAGATCAACATCTGGAAATCAATCTAAAATCTAAAATCTACAATCGATCGACAAGTTCCCGCGCCGCCGCTTTGGTGACTTGTGCGATCCGTTCCTTCACAACATCCTCTTCGTTAGCGCAGCCCTCGAAGAGGATCGCCCTGTGGTCTGTTTCTTGTTCGCGATCGATCCCCAACCATAAAAGATACTCGATATTACCGGCCGGGCCAAGTAAAGGCGACCACGTTAAGCCGCGTTGCTGCCATCCTAAAGCTGTGGCTGCCTTCCACACTTGAAAAATCGCATCAGCTTGAGTTGCTGAGTCTCGCACTACGCCTTTTTTCCCGACTCTCTCGCGCCCTACCTCAAACTGCGGCTTTACCAGCAACACCGCTTCTCGCGGTGGTGCCAACAATTCCCACAGCGCCGGTAAAATCTTATCCAGGGAAATAAACGACACATCTACTACCGCCAAATCTGCATAAGCCCCTATTAGCAACGAATCTTGCTCCCCCCCTTGACAAGGGGGGGCTGGGGGGGGTGAATTGCCGTAAAGCTCAGTAGCAGTCATGTACCGCAAATTGGTGCGTTCTTTCAAAATTACCCTCGGATCGTTACGCAAGCCCCAATCTGCTTGACCGTAGCCAACATCTACGCCGTAGACTAGGGCGGCCCCAGCTTGCAGCAAACAGTCGGTAAAACCGCCTGTGGAAATGCCGCCGTCGAGACAAATTCTGCCTGCAACGGGAATCGCAAAAACTTCTAAAGCTTTGGCTAATTTGTCGCCGCCTCTGGAAACATAGCGCGATCGCTCTTTAATCTGAATTTTTGCTGCAATGTCAACCTCAGTGCCCGGTTTGTCAACTATCTGTTGGTTGATGGAGACTTTCCCAGTCCGAATCAATGCCTGAGCTTGCTGTCTGGAACTGCACAAATCTAGGCTGACCAATAAAGTGTCTAGTCGCTGTTTAGCCAAGGTTTTTAATCTGTACGGATAGGGTTAAGAACAGTACCAGATTAGCACTTACGCACAAGCCCGACTGCTAATTTTTGGCGATTATTTTGGTTTTTTGATCGTCGCGGGGCGATCGCCCCACCTCAGATTATGTGACTGAGATCGCTTTGATTGTGTAGTTTTATCACAGATATACCTTCATAAAATCACACAATAATTTTGGCTGCTAGCGGATGATTTAGATGCAGCTAAAAGCGCTACAAATACCATCAGGGCGATCGACTATGAAAACAATTAACTTTCCTATCAGAAATCCGGGCAATTGTCAAGAAAATCCCCTCGCCTTCGTCAGCGGTGACATCATCCACATTCTTTACCCCAATGGCGAAGTAGAAGCAACAACCGTCGCACAAATCGATCTCGGCCAAACCAAAAATCCTCTGGACAAATGCCTCGTCTGGGGATGTGTTGACGATTTTTAGCACCAGTTTCAAACAAGAATGCAATTATAGGGAAGCTCCAAACCCTTAATTCATCAGTCATTCCCAATTCTTCAAATTTTTAATCTATAATTTTTAATCTATAATTTTTAATCTGAAATCTTTAATCTAAAATTGTATAACCCATAAAAAAAGATCGCTTGGAGGCTGTGAGGCCAAAAAAAGCGATCGATCTAACTGCTGCTAACTGCCAGCCACAAGTGCAATTTGCTGCTAAAAGAACTAGCAAATTGACTTAAATATCTTGTTCGCTCAATTCGCGAATCATGTAATCAAAAGGCTGATCCAAAAAAGGCCCCACAGACAAGCCAGCAGCTTCCACCTGAGCCTTAACCATCTCCTTCATAATGCTAATCCCCATCACCGTCGGGCCAATGGGAACACTTAGAGAATTGTAAGTTTCGCGCAAACCTTGCAGCACGCGCTCGTCGAGCACGTCGGTACTTCCAGCCACCAGGGCGTAAGTAGCATAGCGCAAGTAGTAGTCCATATCCCGCAGACAAGCCGCGTAGCGACGAGTCGTGTAGGCATTTCCACCGGGACGGATCAGTTCTGGCTGTTCAGCAAATAGCTGGATACCAGCTTGCTTGACAATTGCCGCAGCATTGCTGTTAATCGCAGCCGCCGCCTGTACCCGTGCCGTGCCCGTTGCAAAATAAGATTTCAACCGATCGATACCATCTCGGTCTAAATACCTACCAGCAACATCATAATTTTCAATCAGGCTCGTCACTGCATCGCGCATAAGTTTCTCTCCCAAAAATCTTTATCAATACTTTGCTATCTGAGACAGACCGCCTATTGTAGACTACTACAAATCGGCGTTTGATTAAGATTTGAGATAGGATTTTCACCAAGGGTAGTCTATCCGCGGCAAACTGTCGTAACATTCACCCGTTTGCCTTGTATCTTCATCCGACAAATAATCCACAGGGCAAGAATCTCAAACTGCCCGGCCCCACTGGGCCCCTATTTCAAACTTTTGTAGCCCTAGATACAAAATAGTGGATACTGAAGGCCTACGATCGCCCACACAGTCTGAAATCGGCCGATCGCCAAGACACAACCAATATCAGGAGTAAGTCATGTTCCAGACACCCCAAGAAGCCTTAAACTACATACAAGAAAATAAGATCCAGATCGTTGACCTCAAATTCATCGATATGCCGGGGATCTGGCAGCACCTTTCCCTGTACCACGACCAAATCGACGAAACCGCATTCACAGACGGCGTACCCTTCGACGGTTCCAGCATTAGGGGCTGGAAAGCCATCAACGAATCAGACATGACGATGGTCATCGATCCGACCACCGCTTGGATGGACCCGTTCATGGCAGAACCGACCATCAGCTTCATTTGCAGCATCAAAGAACCTCGCACCGGCGAACCGTACAGTCGCTGTCCCCGCACCATTGCCCAAAAAGCCATAGACTACTTGCTTTCCACCGGTCTCGGCGATACAGCATTCTTTGGCCCGGAAGCAGAATTCTTTATTTTTGACGACGTTCGCTTCGACCAAACCCAAAATTCCGGCTACTATTACGTAGATTCGATCGAAGGTCGTTGGAATTCCGGCAAAGAAGAAGCAGGCGGCAACCTCGGCTATAAACCGCGTTACAAAGAAGGTTATTTCCCAGTAGCACCAACCGATACCTCACAAGACATGAGAACGGAAATGCTGCTGACAATGGCAAAATGCGGCGTACCCATCGAAAAACACCACCACGAAGTCGCCACCGGCGGTCAATGCGAACTCGGTTTCCGCTTTGACACTTTGGTAAAAGCCGCCGACTACTTGCTGACTTACAAATACGTCATCAAAAACGTCGGCAAAAAATACGGCAAAACCATCACCTTCATGCCCAAACCGCTATTTAACGATAACGGTTCCGGGATGCACGTTCACCAGTCGATTTGGAAAGACGGCCAACCTCTATTTGCAGGCGATCAATATGCAGGTTTCAGTCAAATGGGACTGCATTACATCGGCGGCATTCTCAAGCACGCACCGGCACTTTTGGCACTCACCAATCCCACAACTAATTCCTACAAGCGCTTAGTTCCGGGTTTTGAAGCGCCTGTAAACTTAGCTTACTCTCAAGGAAATCGATCGGCATCAGTGCGGATTCCGTTGTCGGGAACCAACCCCAAAGCCAAGCGGTTAGAATTCCGCTGTCCCGATGCCACATCCAACCCCTATTTAGCATTTGCAGCCATGCTGTGCGCCGGCATAGACGGCATCAAGAATCAAATCGATCCGGGCGAACCTTTGGACGTGGATATCTACGACCTTTCCCCTGAAGAATTGAGCAAAATTCCTTCAACTCCCGGTTCCTTGGAAGGCGCTTTAGAAGCTTTAGAAAAAGACCACAGTTTCTTAACTGAAACTGGGGTATTTACCGAAGACTTCATCCAAACCTGGATTTCCTACAAACTCGACAATGAAGTCAACCCGATGCGGCTGCGTCCTCACCCCTACGAGTTTGCTCTCTACTACGACTGTTAGAAAATTAATAATTGAAAATTAAAAGTTAAAAATGGTAATTATACCATTTTTAACCTGTGATTTTTAATTAATAAGAACGCCGCCCTTAAAAGCGGCGTTTTTTTTTAATTTAGAACTTCTGGATCAGCGCCCAGACTCTCCCGTTACCAGACACTATCTGGGCAACGCTGTTAGTAGTAGGGCCCATTGTAGCCTCAGAAACATCCTCTACAGCCCATTTATTTGCTTTCTCATCAACAATAAACAAATCGTCAGCGGTAGTGCCTTCCTGAACCCGATATATCTTATTCAAAATGAAACGCTGTCGCGCCTCAGCTTGTGGTATGCCCGTAACTTCATCAGGAGCGATAGAGAGGGCACTGCCTTCTTTTAATGTACCTTTCGAGTTGCTTAAATTGCGATCGTCCCTTTGAGCAACCTGCACGCCGTGAATCTGCAAACCAGGCTCATTCTCAGAGATATTCCAGACAGCAGCTAGGGCCCCACTTTTTCCCAAACCGAGAACCGCTGCACTAATAGTCAAAATTAGCAAAAACTTGAAATGATTCACTGTATTTATGCTCCTTTGTTTGTGAGATTATGCACTCATTCTAAATTAGCAATTAGCAATTACCAATGACCCAATGATGTCCGATATTTTTGTGATGATCCGCAATCAGAGTAACGTCGCCATGACTTCAGTTGACGGCATTGCGTTTGTCACTTTACTGACTCAAGAAGGACGAGTGGTGGCCGAGGAGACAGTTGACCTGTTTGAGGCAGATGTGAATTTTGATAACCTGAAGCAGGGAAAATATACTGTAGTTGTAAGGCACGAAGGCGTTGAACCTCGATCGGCAACCTGTAGTGTTACAATCACCGATGAAGATAAAGTAATCATGCTGACATTTGTTTACTTGGAGCTAGAACGGGTGTTGCTGGGCATTCAAACTTCAACCGAAGAAAGACTATGACCGTAAGGAACCCCACGCTTAAAAGCGGGGGCTTTTGGGAAGTCCGGCTCGTTCCGAGCGGTGCAAGAAGAAAGCCCGAACCTTACCAGAGACAGGATTAGACCTACGTTTTTTGAGTCATGATACCGGAAAATGCGACGCTAGTTTTCCGCTCTATCGCCAAAAGTTAAACAGGATTAACGGGGTTAAACCAGTGCTTTTGGCATAACAAGCTCTTAAAACATTCTCGAAGCGAACTTTACCCAGTAATGGAGGACTTTATGTCTAATTTCGTTTTTGTACTTGATAGTCACAAACGACCGCTCAATCCAATCCGCCCAGGATTGGCTCGCAAATTGCTAACCACTGGCAAAGCTGCTGTTTTTAAAAGGTATCCATTCACACTCATTCTCAAAGTAGAGGTAACAGCACCCCAAAAACCAATCACTCTTAAATTAGACCCTGGCTCCAAAACTACTGGAATCGCATTAGTGCAAGGAGAGGACGTAATCTTTGGTGCAGAACTAGCTCACCGAGGTCAATCAATTAAAGCTAGCTTGGAATCTCGCCGTTCACTGCGTAGGAGCAGAAGAAATCGCCATACTCGCTATCGAAAAGCGAAATTTTTAAATAGAACTCGCCCGAAAGGGTGGCTGGCTCCAAGCCTACAACATCGTGTCGAAACAACCCTAACCTGGGCAACTAGATTGATGAAAGTCGCTCCCATTGGTTCTATTGCTCAAGAACTTGTGCGGTTCAACTTACAACAACTAGAAAACCCAGAAATTAGTGGACTGGAGTACCAGCAAGGCGTTTTATGTGGTTACGAGATCCGCGAATATTTGTTGAATAAGTGGGATAGAAAGTGCGCGTACTGTGGAGCTACAGATACACCACTACAAGTCGAACATATTCATCCCAAAGCCAAAGGCGGATCTAATCGCATTTCTAATCTTTGTCTGGCCTGTGAAAAATGCAATGTCAAGAAAGGGACTCAAGGGATTGAGCAATTCCTCTCTAAGAAGCCAGATGTCTTGAAAAAGATCCTGTCTCAAGCAAAACGTCCATTAAAAGACGCAGCAGCCGTTAATTCGACTCGCTGGGCGTTATTTAATCAACTCCGTATGACTGGTTTACCAGTTTCTACTGGTAGTGGCGGCTTGACAAAATTCAATCGCACTCGTTTGCAGTTACCGAAATCTCACTGGTTAGATGCTGCTTGCGTAGGTAAAGTCGAAGAATTAAAGGTGCTGACTTCTCAACCGCTGCCAATAAAAGCAGCAGGACACGGTACTCGACAAATGTGTGGCACGGATCGGTTTGGCTTCCCAATTCGACATAGATCAAAAAAGCAGATCCATGTGGGTTTTAAAACTGGCGATATTGTTGGCGCGACAGTCACCGCAGGCAAGAAAGTCGCTTCCTACGTGGGACGAGTTCTTTGCCGTGCATCCGGTTCGTTCGACATCGCTACAATGAAGGGAAGAGTAGCAGGAATTAGTCATAAATATTGCCAACCTATTCACAAAAAAGATGGCTATTCCTATGGATTTTGATTCAAGGCGACGGTCGTCGCAGCCGCTTTCCTCCCCATGTCGGTAGCCCGGGGCTTCTCGCTCGTTTTCTGGTGAAAGTTACTCCGCCAAATTCAATTAAAATGTTTCGCCCCGCGAGTACATTTCTTGGCAAAAGACCTCTGGAGGGAAAAAAACCCGATTTGTCGGATGAATCTGGCTTTACAGTTAGCCGATGTGGCGACAACTCTGGCTAGGTTAGAAGTAGAAGAGGCGCGAAAATTTCAACAAGAGTCTGCTAAGGATATGGTTTCAGACTCAACTGAGACTTGAGATAAAAGTCTACGGGAATTGGGAATTGGGCATGGGGCATTGACAACAAACTTCTAACTTGCTTTGTGAATTAGCAAGCCCAAAACTGTGTTACAGTTATGTAGGTATCTTTACAAAACAACACTGTAGATTATAGACACCAAAGTTATGCTTTTATTTCTGACAATAAATCTCGGTCAAATGCTGATTGCTCAAGCTTCATTTTGCCCTGACCCTAATGGTATCCAAATGATAGTCGTAGGGATTTTAATTGCATTACTTATCGCAGTTACTGGCGGGATGATTGTGGCAATTTATGTAATAGGATCAACCATGTTAGCAGGGTTGTCATGGGTAGGATTGATAACAGGGGGAATTTTTGGTTTTCTTCATCTACCACTAGATCTTCATGCTTTGGGAATTTTTGGGGTGATTGGGCTGTTTATAGTAGGGGGTATCAAGGGGATGTTAGGATGTGGTTAATTAAAATTAACCTCGCTCGAAAAAAAACCGATTTCTGACCACCCCTGCGTCCAGGACTAAATTTACCCCACGGCTCAATCCTCCCACACAACAACTTTCACCCTTGCGAGGTAATTGGTTGTCGAAAAAACTGCGTTACACTTATATAGGTATCTTTACAAAACAACATAAAACCATGACTGTTGCCTATCCCCGCAAGCTTCGCAACGCAATGGGAGCGCGCGAAATTTTAGCTAATGTAGTGCGCGATCGCGAAATTCACCTGATCACCCTCAACCGCTACCGCTACAGCGAACAGCGCAGTTGCAAAGACCTCACCGAGGTGATCGAACAGCTAAACGGGGAACCAGCCGAACTCGTGCGCGACCTTTCTCGGCACATTTCCGACGAAGCGCGACACGCCATGTGGCTCACCGACTTGCTGGTAGACCTCGGCCAAAACGTGGGAACGCCGCCAGGAGTCTCCTACATTGACGAATTTGAAAGGTTGTATGACAGCGAACAACAAGACCCCACCACAAACCGCGAAGACTTCGTAATTTCTTCCCTCGCCGCGATTAACGTCACCGAGAAGCGGGGCTGCGAATACTTCTCAGCGCACATCCACGCCCTCAAACAGGCTCCCCAAACCGCAGAAAACGTCAAAATCCGCGAAACAATCGAAAAGATTTTTCCCGAAGAAGCTGGTCACGTCCGCTGGGGCAACCGCTGGCTGGCCCAAATCGCCGACAAAAGCCCGGAACACCGCCAGAAGGTGGAACAGGCAAAGCGCAAGTATGTGGCGATCGAACAAGCAGCTTTTGAATCGGGAATGGATATCATGCTGGGGGCAGAACTCCGCCGCGTCACCCGCCTTGTGGATATTGCCAATACCATGCCGATGTGGGAACGCCCGCAATACCTGATGGAACGCTTGCCCAGAACCCTGCTGGCCCCGGACCTGCAAATGACCAGAGTCGATGTAGCTCAGCGGGCCTGGAACCGCGACCCGCAGGCATTTATGGAGAAATTTGTGCCGATGTTCCTCAACGGCTTGAATACCATTGAGAAGAAGCCGGCGGCGACTAAGCCCAAGGCTTAAAAACGATCGCGAACCTGATTGAAACCGCTTTCCCAGTCAAACTTGCGTCTGCCTCCGCAAACAAGCGAGATCTACTGGTTCCCAGGCCTAGCCTCGGAACCAGTTATTTAAAGTCATAATTTGTACTCGTTACCAGGCAGATCCTGGTAACGCAGATCCAGATGCTCTGCCTCAAGTTTTCGTAGTTAAGCGAGGCGGAGCCTCTGGACATCGGTTCCCAGGCAGAGCCTAGGAACAAGTTACTCTGGACGGAGCTTTAAGATTTAAAATTTACAATCTGAAGAACATAGCAAGTAAACTGATTATTGGAATAGTTTTCCATCTAAATATAATCATGACTACCAGCGAGCCGAACATACAAACAGCTTCCGCAGAAAGCCTATCGAGGGAAAGCGCGATCGCCTCCGAGCAGGTCGAAAAAGCCACAGCCGTCACCTATGCAGAAGAAATTGAAACTGTCATCGCCAGCATGGCTGTAGACCAAAAAGTGATGGTCGGTCAAAGTGAAGCTGGCGGACATCTTTGGAAGTTTAAGTACGGCAGTGTTGAAGTGTTCGTGCAACTCACCGGCGAAACCGAAGATGATACTTTGACTGTTTGGGCTTTTGTACTGCAGTTGCCTGCGAAGAATGAAGCTCAATTAATGCGGAAACTTCTAGAAATGAATTGGCTGTCTACTTTGGAATCTCATTTTGCCATTGTTGACAATCAAGTTGCGGTAATATCGACTCGGACGATCGCCGAAATCTCGACCGGAGAAATTTCTCGTGCTATCACTATTGTCGCCACTATCGCCGATGACAACGACGATATTCTGCAAGCAGAATTCGGTCAGTAGTGATTAGTTAACAGTTAACAGTCAACAACTAATACTTAAAAGTTAAAAGTTAACAGTTAACAGTTAACTAATATGCAGGCCCTGCGATCCAAGCAATAGTGATTCCCAGCCCCAAACCGACAAGCACTTGAAAAGGAGTGTGTCCCAGCAACTCTTTCAGGCGAGCCTCATTAAGGTTGTGATCTTCCTCAAAAAACTCGTCAATAATTTGGTTGAGGATGCGAGCTTGCTTGCCTGCTGCTTGGCGGACGCCTGCTGCGTCGTACATGACAATAATTGCAAAGATCGCAGCGATCGCAAAGTCCGGACTTTCCCATCCCATCGTTTGTCCGACTTCAGCAGCCAAAGCGCCCACAAAAGACGAGTGAGCGCTGGGCATTCCCCCCGTTGTTACCAAATACTGAAGATTAAACTTGCGATTTTTGACCAACTCGATCGGCAACTTCATGATCTGAGCCGCCAGACAAGCGATCAAAGCAACCACGAGTACATGATTGTTTAAAATGCCGCTGCAAATTTCCTGCATAGTGTTTAGTATTTCTAGTTACTGCGGCTGGTAATATAATCGGCGATCGCCAGCAGCGGTAGAGCTTTGCTCCCAAACACTGCCAATTGAGCCTTAGCATCAGCAACAAGCTGCGAAGCTTGGCGCCGAGACTCCTCAATTCCCCACAAACTCGGATAAGTGACTTTCCCTGCTTGAACATCTTTGCCAGCAGTTTTGCCCAGTTCTTCTTGGGTAGCAGTAATATCCAGAATGTCGTCAATGATCTGGAAAGCCAACCCAATATTTTGAGCGAAACGAGACAGCCGCTGCAAATCCGCAGCCGAAGCCCCAGCCAGAATTGCCCCACAAACTACGCAGGCCTCTAACAGCGCGCCTGTTTTGTGAGCGTGAATGTAATTCAAAGTTTCCAGAGAAACATCTGTCTTTCCTTCCGATTCCAAATCAACCACTTGACCGCCTACGAGTCCAGCAGCACCCGATGCCCGCGCTAAATGGGCGATCGTCTGCAACACCTGTTGGGGGGGTACGTTCTCAGTTTTAGTGGCGATAAATTCAAAAGCATAGGTCAACAAACCATCGCCAGCCAAAATGGCGATATCCTCGCCGTAGACTTTGTGGTTCGTCAGTTTGCCGCGCCGGTAGTCGTCATTGTCCATTGCCGGCAAATCGTCGTGGATCAGCGACATGGTGTGGATCATTTCCAAAGCGCAAGCTGTCGGAATTGCCATAGATGTAGTGCCGCCGGCCAGTTCGCAGCTAGCCAGACACAGGATCGGACGCAGGCGCTTGCCCCCCGCTAGCAGCGAGTAGCGCATTGCTTCGTAAATTTTCTCTGGGTAGATGACCGGCAGT
Source organism: Microcoleus sp. B4-C2 (assembly GCF_036705265.1). Taxonomy (NCBI): domain Bacteria; kingdom Bacillati; phylum Cyanobacteriota; class Cyanophyceae; order Oscillatoriales; family Microcoleaceae; genus Microcoleus; species Microcoleus sp. B4-C2. Next base: position 27,743 of record NZ_JAUBUB010000065.1, on the reverse strand, counting down.
GCACTGTCGAGAGCTACCTCGATCGCCTCTTTTCGCTTGACTAGATAAGTAGATAAATCGAAAGAGGATTCCGGTTGGGACGAACCCATTTCTGTTGCCAATACCATCCCTTGCTCTCTTGTACTTAATATTTATATGGGATATTGTGAGCCGTTGGGGTCGCATCGTGCTGACTTTTACGGCAGTAGTTGCTCGAACTCCGAGCATCAATTAATCATTCTACGGGTGTTGTTGCACAGAAAATCTTTGAGTTTTGATAAGTTTGTCAAATTACCAGTCAATCTAAAATTTACAATCTCAAATCTCAAATCTCAAATCTGCTAATGTGTCTGGCGACTTCCAAAAACCGTTGCACCGCCGCCGTTGGATCGCTTCGCCAAATTAGAGCGATCGCCACAATGCAGGTTGATTCTGGTAACGCTTTGTAAACAACCCCGCTGCGCTGGAAATTTTGCATCGACGCCGGGACGATCGCCACTCCCATCTCGGCGGCTACCAGACTCACAATGGTTTGCATTTGAATTGCTTCTTGAGCCGCGATCGGGCTAAAACCTGCTTGTTGACAAAGACTGACGATCGCATCGTACAATCCCGGAGCCTGGGAACGCGGAAATAGGATGAACGGTTCCGTGGAAAGTTCGCGTAATTCAAGATGCGTGCGATCGGCCGCCGGATGCGTTTCTGGCAGTGCCACGATCAGCGGTTCTCGAAAAACGATTTCAGAATTTATCCCATCTTCCTCAACCGGAGGGCGCACGAAGCCGATATCAATTTGCCCGAACCGCAACCGCTGCAACTGTTCGTTTGTTGTCTGTTCGTGCAGTTCGAGCTTGACGGCGGGACACCGAGTGCGAAAGGCCTGCAAAATGGCTGGAACCACGTTGTGTGCTGCCGAACTCACAAAGCCGATCGTCAGTTGGCCGAGTTCGCCCCGACTGGTTTGTCTACCGAGTTGAATTGCTCGATCGACTTGTTGCAGAATTTTCCCGGCTTCCTCAAAAAAAACCTGTCCCGCTGCCGTTAACTGCACCGTCCGCTTGGTACGGCGAAACAGTTGAAACCCCAATTCTGCCTCTAAATTCTGGATTTGTTGGCTCAGCGGAGGTTGGGCAATATGCAGTTTTTCCGCTGCGCGAGTGAAATTCAGTTCCTCTGCAACTGCAATGAAATAACGCAAATGTCGCAGTTCCATAGCTCCCAAATCATTTATATTTTAAAAGTATAAGTTGTTAGTTAAACATATATTGGACATTTATGACGGCATTTAATACAGTGATTAATAGGCGAAGTTGAGAATTAAACAATGACTAATTTGGATATCAAAATTAGAGAAGCATATCTGGCAGATTTGGAATTAATCCTGGATTTTATTTCACAAAAAAGCGAGTTTGATGGATGTAAAAATCTGTTGAAAGCAACAGGCGATAAATTGCAGAAAGCCTTGTTTGGCAAGCCTCCGCTAGTGCGGGTTTTGTTGGCTGAAGTTGCCGGAACAGCGGTAGGTTTTGCTATTTTTTATTCCTCCTATTCCAGTTTGTTGGCGCAGCCTTGCCTGTGGCTTGATGATTTATTTGTGCAAGCTTCTATGCGCGGTATGGGAGTCGGGACAGCGCTGTTAAAGTCTTTGGCACAAATTGCTGAGTCCACAAATTGCGGGCGGATTGAGTGGACTGTTAATACTGCAAATGCACCGGGAATTGCTTTTTATGAAAAGCAGGGAGCGCGGATTTTGGAAAATATTAGGGTTTGCCGCATCGAGGGACGTGCGATAGCCCAACTCGCTAACAAATAAGTTGGTTGGTTTTGTGAATAAGGATTTTTTTTTACCGCAGAGTACACAGAGAACACAGAGAGAGATGAAAGGTTTAGAGTAGTTATGATGACACAAGATTCTTGGAATACAAATCTCTACGAACAACAGCACGCTTTTGTTTGGCAATACGGCGAATCGCTTTTGAAATTACTGGCTCCGAAGGTTGGTGAACGTATTTTAGATTTAGGTTGCGGTACGGGACAGTTAACTGAAAAGATTGCTGAAAGTGGGGCTTTTGTGTATGGGATTGATTCATCTTTGTCGATGATTTCTACGGCAAATGTTAACTATCCTCACATTAACTTTTCTGTCGCAGATGCGAGGAGTTTTCAAGTAGAAGAGCCGTTAGATGCTGTGTTTTCTAATGCGGTTTTACACTGGATTAAACAGCCGGATGCTGCGATCGATTGTGTGGCAAAAGCGCTGAAGCCGGGAGGGCGTTTTGTGGCTGAGTTTGGCGGTAAGGGGAACGTGGAGGCGATCGTCCGCGCACTTTTGAGTGTTTTGTCAGAAATTGGCTGCCAGGAGCCTGAAGCGCTTAATCCTTGGTATTTTCCGAGTATTGGCGAGTATGCTGGGCTTTTGGAAAAGCAGGGATTTGATGTGGGTTATGCGGTTTTGTTCGATCGCCCGACTCCCCTAGAAGGTGGCAGCGCGGGTATGGTAAATTGGATTGAAATGTTTGCTGGCGGGTTTTTGTCGGGGTTGTCTGATGATGTGCGATCGCAGGTAATTAACGCAGTTGCAGAGCGTTTGCGATCGGCGCTGTACCGCGATGGTAATTGGAGTGCAGATTACCGCAGAATTCGCGTTGTGGCTGTAAAACCGTAGGGTGCGTCGCGATCGCAAATATTCAAATTCGAGAACATCGTCAGGTGCGTCGCTTCTTCAAAACTCGATTTTTCACGCGATTTTTCTGCAAGCGACGCACCCTACGTTAATTGTTTTGTATGGTGCGTCGCTTCTTCAAAACTCGATTTTTTACGGAAATTTTCTGCAAGCGACGCACCCTACGTTAAGTGTATTTGTAATGATGACTAATGACTACTTGATGCTGTAACTCGAAACGGTATTTTCCAAAAGCATAGCAACAGTCATCGGCCCGATTCCTCCCGGCACCGGTGTGATAAATTCGGCTACTGTTTTAACCGCATTAAAATCAACATCTCCGGCTAAACGACTCGTACCGTCTGGATTGACGACGCGGTTAATACCGACATCAATTACTACCGATCCAGGTTTGACCATATTAGCTGTAATCATTTCTGTGCGGCCGACTGCGGCTATTAGAATATCAGCTTGGCTGGTAATCGATTCTAGGTTTTGCGATCGCGAATGAGCTACAGTAACAGTACAATCGGCTTCTAAAAGCATCAGCGCCATCGGTTTACCTACTAAAATACTCCGTCCCAAAACAACGGCGTTTTTTCCTTTTAAATCAATCTGGTATTCCTGCAATAACCGCATCACTCCGGCGGGAGTACAACTCCGCAAACCTTCCTCCCCGCGCACGAGACGGCCTAAATTTACAGGGTGAAGTCCGTCAGCATCTTTATCGGGGGCAATTTGGTACAGCAGCGAAATTGCATCTAAGTGTTCTGGTAGCGGTAATTGAACTAAAATGCCATCTACTCGATCGTCCTCGTTGAGTGCACGAATTGCAAGTTCTAGTTCGGCTTGAGTAGCGTTGGCTGGGTAATGCTGGCCGAAGGAAGCTATCCCAACTTTAGCGCAGGCTCGCTCTTTATTGCGAACATAGGCTGCGCTAGCTGGGTTGTCCCCTACCATCAGCACCGCAAGTCCCGGAGGACGACCCTTTTTGGGTTGTAGGGCGCGGACTCGATCGCTCAGCTCGCTTTGAATCTTTGTCGCTAAAGCTTTGCCATCTAGTATTTGAGCAGTTTTGGCATCCATTGTAGACTCTGGGTTAGGGGCTGATGATTTTAGATTTTAGCTTAATCCCCGCCAAGGACTACACTAGAGAAATTTCTTACTTGCGATCGATTCTGGGGATTCTGTTAAAGTAAGTCGTATCTCACATCTCAAATCAGTTGACAATGACTACTGCAATTAAGCAAGTTTGGGTTCAAAGATTCTGTACCAGCTCTTTGTCGCTAATCCTCGCCAGCGGTTTTTTCAGTTGCGGCAATTTACCCATGTCTCAACTTAATCTTGGTTTTAATGTTGCTAGCATTGGCGACATTCAACAAAAGCGACAAGTCGATGGTGAAGTTTATCTCCGGGGAAAGGTGGAAAATCGCGCTCCGTTTGTGGGGACTGCGGCTTATCAACTTGAGGATGGTACTGGCAGTATTTGGATTTTAACCAAGCAAGAGTTGCCCCAGCTTGGCGATGAAGTATTGCTGAAGGGAGAAGTCCGCTACAAGAGTATTACTCTGAAGGATTTGGCCGGAAAAGATTTAGGTGAAGTTTATGTTGAGGAAATGGAACAATTAAAGCGCACTCCAGCGGCAACTAAATAAAAATAGGAAGATGCTATAGCCTTTCTCAGTAACATGAGGTGGTCATAGGGATCCGTGGGCATAGGGTTCGCCCCCATATTTCACCACGCTTGAGAACCGCTATAATTTATTTCATTAAGTGATTCTATTTCATAAAAATCAAAGGTTTATAGTTGCGCTTGGGCGATTTGGATCTGTTTATTTATCCTCAAAGTTCATTAACCATAATATTATGGTCGGGGCGGGTTTACCTAGATTTTTGGTGGGTTTTACAGATGTTGGTGAACCCGCCCCTACAGCAATTTATTCCTTCTTCCTTCTTCCTTCTTTCTGCTTTTTAACAAATGACTAAAATTCACGTTGCGATCGCGATTTTGTACCAAGACGGCAAGTTTCTCTGTCAGTTGCGAGACGATATTCCTCATATCAGGTATCCCGGACATTGGGCTTTGTTTGGCGGACACTTGGAACCGGGAGAAACTGCGGAAGTGGCTGTCTTGCGAGAATTGAAAGAAGAAATTAGTTATGCTCCTGCAAGTGTTTCTTTTTTCTGTTGCGATGTCGAAAAAGATGTTGTTCGCCACGTTTTTTATGCACAACTTAGTGCGGATGTCAAGGATTTAGTTTTGCTTGAGGGTTGGGATATGAAGTTGTTGACACCCCAGCAGATTCGGGCCGGCAAATGCTTTTCTGAGCAGTCAGGAGATGTGCGACCTTTTGGGATTGCTCACCAGCGTATTTTATTGAATTTTATTGACTCGATTTGAGAAAATTGGCACTCACCCCACATTGCAGGGGTTTGAGGAGGGAGATATTCGTAAGGTGCGCCCAGGCGTGCACCTTACATTGCAGGCAGAGCTGTTTCATTCTCTTGTAGGGGCAGCCCCCCGTGGCTGCCCCAATCTCTGAAACACGAGCAAATCGTGGATGGGGAGGGTAGGCACGGGGAGTAGGGGTAGCACTACAAGAGTCAAAATCATCGTTTTCTGTAGGGGCAATCCGACCCCTACTCCCCGTGGTTGCCCCGAAACAGCCCTGACATTGCAGGGGGTTTAAAAGTTAAGAGCGAGCCGCAATCATTCCGGTTTGGCGCGCGTAGTCAAACAACCCTCCGGCATCTATTACTGGCCCTACTTCTCCTAACGGTTTGAGCGAGAAAGTTCGATCGAGAGTGTGGTTGACAATTACCTCTGCTGTAAAGTCGATCGTCACTTCTTGCCCCGTTACAAACAAGTCGCAGAGCCGCTCAACTGATTCGATCGGGTACAATTCGCCAGTAGCCGAGCAATTGCGAAAGAAAATGCGCGCGTAAGACAAAGCTACCACCGCTGTGACACCTGCAGCCCCCAGAGCGATCGGAGCGTGCTCCCGCGAAGAACCGCAGCCAAAATTTTCGCCCGCTATGATAATCGGATACCGGGTTTTCTGTTCGCCGGATTCGATAAACTTACCATAGCGATCGGGCAACCCAATCATCGCGTAACTGCCTAGTTTCTCGTACTCATCCGGCTTCGAGGGTACCAGGGTCAGGTATTCGGCAGGGATAATTTGATCTGTATCGATGTTGTCGTCTACAACAAAAATTTGACCGCTAATTACTTTACCCATAGTTTATTTCCTGTTAGCCTCGCTCGATGCTGTGGTGATAATTTTAAGTGGATCGGTATGCAAGATTTGCATCTGTTCATTTTAACCTGGCAGTGTCAGTGATAACCTGTATGAATAAAAATTAGATCCGAGACTTTGGGTTAACAATTAACAGTTGCTAAGCGTCAACATAGTTTTATGGCAAATCCAATAGATGACATTGCTCGACAAGCTCGCGAGGGCTCGGTTGCATCGATTATTCAAATCCTTAATGACGAACTGGCACAGGTAGGGGTCAGGGCCCGAGCTGTGTTTGCAGACGGGGTGTTGCAACTGCTGTGCGAAGCTGCAACGCCCCAATTGCTCGAAGAGTCTAGTTTGGTCGATCGAGTCCGAGCAATTTTGGAACGCATTTCGCCCCACAATATTCGCCGAGTCAACATCAACAGCCGGCTTGTCCGAGAACACCAACTGCTGTGGCTGGAAGAAATTAGCCGCGATCCCGAAAATCAACTGTTGTGGTCTCAAGAAATTAAACTCCGAAAGCCGAATTTGTTCAAGCGTTTAGCCACAGCCCATCACGAACGACAAGCTGTGGGAGGCAAGCGGGCTTTGCCAAGAATGGCTATACCTCGATCGATGCAGCAACCGCGACAATTTCAGCGCGGTATCGTCGGCGGCATCAGCTTGAGCGTGCTGTTGCTCGCTGCAGCGGCCGCCATCTACAAAGGACTTAATTCCCAAGTGCCAAACACTACACAAGCCAGCACCCAAGCAGTTGCCAGTGCTCCTCCCTCGGAGGCAAAACCTGCTGTGAAAATTTCTAAGGAGACTGTTAATTCTGCTGGTGACTCTTTTGCACAAGCAGTGCGAGTAGCCGAACAAGCAGCCACCGAGGGCAAAACCGCTCAATCTCGCGAGGATTGGTTAGTCGTAGCTGCTAAGTGGCAGCAAGCTTCCGATTTGATGGCAGCCGTGCCTTCCAAACATCCCCGCTACACCACAGCTCAGAACCGGACGGCACTTTATCGCCAAAATAGCGATAAAGCCCAACAGGAAGCACAAAATAAATAAATTTAACAAGAGAGTTCGCCGCGCTGCTCTAGGTGTTGTGAAAAATGAGTTTTTGAGTCAAAACTCGGAAACTCTCAGCCGGCGTTATGAGTGATAATTTGGGGATTTTGAATTTTTGCGATCGGCGTTACTAGATCGGCGGATTTGTATCACAATAAAAATTTGCTAGTATCACAAACTTAAATAGGAAACATCACACAGTGAGAATATGGGTGTCACTAAGCGGTCTCTAGAAAAGATTCATACTACTAATAACCGTCAATCGATTTTAGATTTTAGATTTTAGATTGACCCCACGGATAAATTCGGGGGGCAAGTTTCATCGGATACAGGTTTTTGATTTTTGGACGGATGAATCACGTGGCGGGTATCCTGGATGCGAGGGGGTCAAAATTAGGGGAATGGGATTGATAATCATCCGGTCAAGGATGGCAAAGTTCATCCCGTACAGATCCAAGCGTAGAAAACAGGAAAATAGAACTCGGTCATATCTGGGTATATTTTTACATATCGAGTCACCCGCCGATCGGCTCCACAAACACAGAAAGCAGACTCATAATGGTTAAGCCGACAGTTATGGAGAGGTTCTATATTTGTTGCAGCGGTAGTCGGCTCAAACATCTTAGAATAAAGGCTTGGTTGCCATGATCGATCGCCAGAGAAATCAAGACTTTACTTTGATCGACAGATCGCCGTCAGAGTCTTGCACATTGCATTTACCGCAAATCGCAGAATCAGTCTCAGTCCCAAAATTTCTGGATCGTCTTATGCAGTACCAGGTCGATCCTGCCCTTCTCGGGCGACAAATTTGCCAAATTCTCGCCACCAGCTTTGATCGAGAACTCCTGCTGCTGCAAATAGCCAATACTTTGGGGGCTGCATGGCGGGCAGATTTCTGTTTGGTTACTGCTGTGGTTGACCAGAAAGTAGTACATCCGAACGCTTACTGGCAAAATTGGAGCAATCTCCCTTATGTTGCCGATGTTGCCGATTCGACTCCAACACCGGAACACCCCCAAACTACAGGATTAAAACCGCCTAGCATATCACTCGAACATCCCGCTTGGGCAAACGTCCTAGCAAACGGAGAGATAGTGGTGATATCCGACTATCTTGATATTCCGGCAGCTTCATCGCCCAATTCCCCTGTGACTCCGCTGCCTTTTCGGGCAATTTTGGCAGGGCCTGCGCGATTTGGAGGGACTGTAAATGGCATGATAATTGTTGGTAAGTCGCAACCTTACGAGTGGTCGGTAGCCGATCTGCAGCGCCTGGAAGCAGCATCAGACGCGATCGGCAGCGCGATTTCTCACATTCAAAAAACTCAAGAAATTGCCAGCTTAAACGAACAGTTACAGCGACAAGCTAAATACAAAAATCTACTCAGGTTAGTTGCTGTCTCGCTCGGCACCAATTCAGAAGTCGATCGAATATTGCAGCAAGTTATTCAAAATACCGTCGATACCATGGAAGTAGATAGAGGCCAAATCCTCCTATTGAAATATACAGATCCTCTATTTACAACTCGCTCCCCCAATCAAACTCCCAAAGCGAAAGTCGAATTAGTTTGCGAATCGGTTGTAAAAAAAGATCCAAATAAACAGGCAATAACACAAAGCGCAGTCGGAAAAAAAAGCTCAACATCCAGAAGAAAAAACAAGGATAAAACTGCTAATTCCCCATCCAAAATTCCCAACTCAAAACCAAATAACTATCCAGGTTTTTGGCTATCAGAATCTAATTTGTGCCACCAAGCATTCCACAGTGCGCCCCGACCCCTAGCCCTCGCTGATGCAGGCGAATTAATCGCCAAAGAACAAGAAGTAGCCACAGAAATTTTGAAACTCCAAGGCATTCGCGACTTGCTGCTGGTTCCCATCACGGGCGGTAGCTGCCACGAAACAGTTTTGGGTTTCTTGGTTTTGCAGCACTCGAAGCCGCGCACTTGGAACCCGGAAGAACTAGAAGTTCTCGAATCAGTCAGCGCTCAAGCGAGCAAGATGATGATCCAAACTCAAACGCTTAAGGAATTGCAAACCGTAGTCTTAGACAGAAACGCTCAGTTGCAGCAAAGTCTCGACGTGCAGGGGAAACTGTACGAACAATCTGCCAATCAGCTAGAGCAAATGCGGAAATTGAAGGTGGTTAAAGACGAGTTTCTCAGCACTCTGAGTCACGAGTTGCGTACCCCTTTAACAATCATGAAGCTGGCGATTCTGATGCTCAAACAAGCTGAACAGCCGTCAGCGAATCGGACTAAGTATCTCGACATTCTAGAACAGCAGTGTTCTAAGGAAACTGCTCTGGTTAACGATTTGCTGGCCCTCAAGCAGTTTGAGCCTCAGCAAGTCCCAATTTCTCTAATCAAAATCGATCTCAACCGTTTATTTCAAGATTTAGTTAGGGATTTTGAAAAACAGTGGGCGGATAAGCAATTGACTCTTAAGGTGGATTTGCCCAAATTGACCCCTTGCTGGGAAACTGACCCGGACATTCTCAATCGGGTACTGCTGGAACTGCTGACGAATGCTGGAAAATACTCTGCTTCTGGAACGGCGGTAGTTTTGGAAGTGTCTGAGGCAGTCGGTTATATTGTCCTGAGCCTTTCTAATTTCGGGCGTGGCATTTCTGCGGCTGATTTGCCCCACATCTTTGAGAAGTTCCGCCGTGGCACTGGCATTACTGACCAAGCTATCGCCGGTACGGGTTTGGGGCTGGCTCTGGTAAAGTGTTTAGTGCAGCACTTGAATGGTACTATTGATGTATCTAGCTGTCCGGCAGAAAGTTTAGAAGCTGACAATTTGTGGCGCACATCTTTTACTCTGACTCTGCCGCTATTTGCAGCGGAACTCTGTAATGTAGAAGAATAGTTCGGTTGAAAAGCTGCTCTTAATTGGCCGCGAACAGGCGAAACGACAAGACTTGCCAGAAGAGGGAGATTTGGAAATGTTGTAAACACTACCAAGTCCTCTGTTTTGAATTGTTTGTTTGGTTGCTGTCTAAATTGCCGGTTCTCGATTGCTGATTTTACCCAGGACTGATATTATGTCTGGTTATTGGGCAGTAATTAGCGCGTGTTTTTAGTGAGTACGACTGTCCTCTATTTATTAATTAATCAGGACTGGCATTACTTACTATGAACTTAATTATAATTGTATAGCCGGAGATGATATTACGCAGTATAGACCAAAGAAACTGAGTTTTTTAACTGTTTCAAAGGCCTGCAACCCGTCTTTTCGTACAAGCCGGTTTCTGCGTCCTGGATTGTCCCTAAAAATTGTCACGGTGCATGGAATTCGATCGCCAATATTATGCTCACAAAAGCTGCACCTAAAACCCTGCGTTGGCAACGTTCTAAATATTCGCCACTGGCACGGCAAATAGACATTTTTGCAGCGGCGGGAAAGTTTATGTTTTTTTTGTGGTGGGACGCACTGCTGCAAAATAATTCGCCTCAAACTAGAAGAATTCGCGCTCATTGGTTGGTCAATACTTTGCTGAATTTAGGCCCGACTTTTATTAAAATCGGGCAGTCTCTCTCGACTCGCGCAGATTTGCTGCCGCTTGAGTATGTCAAGGAACTCGAACAGTTGCAAGATCGGGTTCCTCAGTTTAGTTCCGAAGAGGCGATCGCTCTTGTAGAATCAGAGTTAGGCAAGGATATTTATGCTTTGTACCGCGATTTTGACCCGTCGCCACTGGCGGCTGCGAGTCTGGGACAGGTACACAAAGCAAGGCTGCACACCGGGGAAGATGTGATTGTAAAGGTGCAGCGTCCCGGTTTGGAAAGTTTATTTGATTTGGATGTCAAGGCGGTGCGCCAAGTGATGCGTTTTTGCGATCGCTATTTGCCTGGGACGCGCAAATATGACCTAGAATCTATTTATCACGAGTTTTTTAAGATTTTATATCAAGAAATTGACTACCTGCAAGAAGGTAAAAATTCCGATCGCTTTAGCCAAAATTTTCGAGAATATCCTCAGATTATTGTCCCCAAAGTCTACTGGCAATACACTACTAAAAAAGTGCTAACTCTAGAATACGCACCAGGGATTAAGGTGGACGACCGCATTAGTTTAGAGGCGATTGGAGTCGATATTGTGAAGCTCAATCAACTTGGAATTTGCTGTTATTTGAAACAGTTGTTAATTGACGGTTTTTTTCAAGCTGACCCGCATCCGGGAAATTTGGCGGTGACAGAAGATGGTAGCTTGATTTTTTATGATTTTGGGATGATGGCGGAGGTGAAGTCTCTGGCTAAAGACCAAATGGTCAAGACTTTTTTTGCTGTGATGAGAAAGGATACTGACGAGGTACTCAATACTTTAATTACGATCGGCTTAGTTGAGCGGATGCCGGATATGATGCCGGTACGCAGGCTGATTGCTTTCCTGTTGGATAAGTTTATTGATAAGCCGATCGACTTTCAAGCTTTTAATGAAATTAAGAACGAACTTTACATCATGTTTGAGCAGCAACCGTTTCGCTTGCCTGCAGAAATGATGTTTATTGTCAAGTCCGTGACGACTCTCGACGGCATTGCTAGAACTCTCGACCCTGACTACAATTTCCTAGCATCCGCTCAGCCTTTTGTCAAGAGTATTGCGGTGAGCAAGGGCCGGGGAAGTGCGATCGGAGAATTGGCAAGGCAAGCGCGAAGTTTTATTACATATAAGTTACGACAGCCGAGCAAATCGCAAGTTTATCTCAACCGTTTGGAGCAGCGAATTGAAGAGGGCGAACTGCAAATTAGAGTGCGAAATCTAGAGAGCGAAAGAGCCTTGAAACGCATTAATTTAGCCCTGAAAACTCTAATTTTCGCTTGTTTGACTGGTTTTGTCTTTTTGTCGGGTGCAGTGCTGCTAGTGGGCGGATATCAAACGGGGGCGATCGCAGCTTTTGCGGTTTCGGGATTCGGTGGCTTGTTTGTGTTGCGCTCGTTGTTAGACTTGTTGGTTAAGGAAAAGCTCGATCGAATGGTCGAGCGATAAATATACTGGGTAATTGGGAATTGCGATCGTAAGCTGCTACGCATTTAAATTGAATCCCGATCCGAGCTCTCCAGCCCGTTCTACAATAGCAGACGATCGGCTGAGGTTGGTACTGCAAACTAAGGATCGCGAATTAAATAATTTACACAATGAAAGTGGGTTTGGCGTCCCGTCCGGCCTTTCTGGACGGGCGGGACGCCCATCCCACAAGAACCATCACGCATTCTAAGTTATTTAATTCTCATTCCTAAACTTGTTAAAATAATTTGCGACTTTAGGTAGGGGCAGATTCTCAAAACACGAAGTTATACTCCTAACATATATTAAACGCGATCGCCCGCCCCTACAAAAAATGTACGCCCAAACATTGCTAAAACCAGACGGCCGCCCACTCACACTGTACAGCCGCTACCCAATCCCAAAAGGTATCGCGGCCGTAAGTCCCAGCAATGAACCCGTAGAGGCAAACCCGCACTTTCGGTGGCATCCTTTGCGGGGGGAATGGGTAGCATACGCCAGCCACCGTCAGGGAAGAACTTTCATGCCGCCGCCAGAATACAACCCGCTGGCTGCTACAATTAACCCTAAGTTTCCGACAGAATTGCCGCCGGGAGATTACGATGTAGCAGTGTTTGACAACCGCTTTCCCTCGCTGACTTTGCAAGCAAAAAACGCACCTGCAAATATTGTCGAAACTTTGCCAGCTAAAGGCATTTGCGAAGTCGTGGTTTTCACTCAAGATCCGCTGGCTTCCCTCGGTTCTTTGGAGTTATCTCATTTGGAATTATTGTTAGAAGTATGGGCCGATCGCACTTCAGTTATTGGCAGCAATCCCGAAATTGAATACGTCTTGCCCTTTGAAAATCGCGGCGTCGAAGTCGGAGTAACTTTGCACCATCCCCACGGTCAAATTTACGCTTATCCGTTCGTGCCACCGGTGCCAGCACGGATGTTAGAATGTCAATCTGTTTACTATCAAAAAAACGGTAGCGGTTTGCTGCAAGATTTGATTCAAAAAGAGATTTCCGACAACCAGCGAATTATTTATTTAGACGAAGAGGCGATCGCCTTTGTCCCCGCTTGTGCCCGCTACCCTTACGAAGTGTGGATTGCCCCGATCGCCCCCGCTGCTACATTTGTCGATTTGACGGAAAAACAGCGGCAATCACTCGCTAAGGCCTTAAAAACAGTCACCCTCAAATACGACGGTTTGTGGCATCGCCCCTTCCCTTATTTGATGGCTTGGTTTCAAGGGCCCACCGACGGGAAACCCCACCCAGAAGCGCATTTGCACGCCCAATTTTATCCGCCCTATCGATCGAGCGATCGCTTAAAATACCTAGCAGGAACCGAACTCGCCGCCGGAATGTTTGCCAACGACGCTTTACCCGAAGAAAAAGCTAAAGAATTGCAAGCAGTATCTATCGATTTTAGATTTTAGATTTTAGATTTTAGATTTTAGAGATTGTAGATTTTAGATTTAGCAAATGTTAACTAAAATCAGTGATTTTCTTCCTTCTTCCTTCTTCCTTCTTTCTTATTTCATATATGATAAACTCATTCAACCAAGAAGTCGATACAAAACTCGAATTCATCCGCAAAGCCTTAACCGAAACAAAAGCCATCGCCCTTCGCTTGCGAGGTACAGACTGGTTTGCCTGGGCCACAGCCGGCGGTTCCCATACAGTATTGCTAACCGCAGAAACCGGAGTTGCAGAACTTTTAATTACCGCCGAAAACGCTTGGGTTCTCACCGATGAAATCGAAGCTCAACGCTTGCAAGATGAAGAATTGCCAGCAAACTTTAAAATGCACATCTATCCTTGGGCTGATGTTGCACAGCGCGAAGCTTTTGTCAAAGAAATTACTGGTGGCGGTAACGTCATGAGCGATCGGCCAACTTCCCAAGAAATGCCAATAATCGCATCTTTACAATCCCGCAAACAGACAATGATGTCAAGCGAATTAGAGCGATACCGGCGAGTCGGGCGTTTAGCCAGCGAAGCGATGACAGAGGTACTTTCCGCCGCCAAACCCACATGGACAGAATATCAGCTAGCGGGAGCCGGTGCAGAGGCTTTGTGGGCGAGAGGTTTGCATCCAGCCCTGACATTAGTTGCTGGAGAAAGGCGTTTGCCGCTGTACCGCCACGCCACAGCAACCGCCGAACAAATTGGACGACAAGCAATGTTAGTATTTTGCGCGAGGGGATGGGGTTTGTATGCCAATTTAACTAGATTTGTCTGTTTCGATTTTCTGGGCGAAAAGCATTCAGAGTTGCACCGACAAGTCAGAGAAATTGAAGCAGCAGCGCTAAATTTTTGTCGGCCCGGAGTAACGCTGAATGCGGTTTATGAGACGCTTGAAACTGCTTACGAAGAGCACGGATATCCTCAAGCAATTGCGGAACACCATCAAGGCGGAACTACCGGATATTTGGCGCGGGAAATTGTGGCTAATCCGGCTACTTCAGAGATTTTGGCAGAAAATATGGCTGTGGCTTGGAATCCGAGTTTGTCGGGAGCAAAAATTGAGGATACGTTTTTAATTCACAGCGATGGAACGTTAGAAAATTTGACTTTTGATCCGAATTGGCCGAGTGTTGAAGTCGCGGGAAGGTTGCGCCCTGTGCCACTGGAAATATGGGACGATCGACCTTAATCAATCTCAAGCAGTACCGATCGATCGCAACGCGCTACGACAAACGCGCTGCAAACTTTTTAGGTGCAATTTATCTGGCCGGTTCTGTCATTTAGCTTAATTTAGGACACGCCCTAGAGGAAAAAAGGAAACTACCCTACAAAACGCATTAAATTGAGTTGCGATCGTCCTACTTAATGTCTTGTTACATACTGATGATTTTTCCCACCTACTTACTGAAGCAAAAACGCAGCTACATAAGGGTTTCCCGAACTTGTAGTCATGTAAAAGATTTTTCAAAACCGGGAAAGTCTCACTCCGTATTGGTTTGAATCGGAACGATAGCAGCAGGCGAGGGAACTTCCCCTCTCTCTACCCCACAGCCCTGTCTTTTAGTCGGCAGTTTCTAATTCCTCTAATTCTTGCGTAGACTGCCATCCAGCTTGCCAGAGCGATCGGTCTTTGAGCTGTGCGGCGTTCAGCCAAAAACGCACATTTGGATCGCAAGCCGCCACCATTTCTGCAAATACCCATTTACCTTCGTTTTTTCGGTTGACCACTTGAAAGTGTCGCCACCCCCAAGTTTTTTGGTGTGAAGTCCATCGGGAACCAACTAAATAAGGAAATTTTTGTTTTTTGCTCACAGTATTTTTGTGGAAAAATATATTAGAAAGCAAGTGAATTGTAATATAGCCATCCTAAATCCTTTGTGTCATTCTTGTAGGGGCAAACCCCCCGTGGTTGCCCCATGAGGCCAGGGTAGGCAAAGAAAGGTACTATCCCCTACATCTTGGTACGACTCCTGCAAGGATTGCTATAACTCGTTCTGTTTGATGATATTAATTCCCTATCAAAAGTCGTCCAATCCTCTCCCCCTCTCCCCTTCTCTCCCTCCCATCTCGAACATACCAAATAATATAGAGCCACTGCTGCTTACACGAGAGTTCACATAAACTCTATCTACAAGTAGATGCGTTTATTGTAACTTGCAACAGTTTCGCATCGGGTTCAAAAGTAAGGGCAGTTCAATGACTGCCCCTGTAATTAGTTATACCTATTGAATAGGATAATTTTTCAGGCGATCCACAAATAGCCTATTTATCCAATACCAGCTACATCGTGAATCTCAAATCTAAAAGCAAATAACCCAGGTTATAGTTGTGCAGAATAATCCTTTCTGTGAAACTTACTCAAATCTACTTTTAGAGCAGGTTTGACGTTCACTTCCTGCTTCTACCAAGGCGGTCGGCCGCTTCTTGTCCACAGGCGTGTTTTCGAGCCCAACTTTCCCTACAAACATTTTTTCAATCTTCATCGTGTTTCATTGATCCTGTACAGCTCAATAAAAACGCACTTTTAGGTAAGATTGACTAATTTCTTTGATTCTGTCGCTACCTCTTGATTACTTCCCTGTTAAGGCTTTTGGCCTGATAAGTCCAGAGGAAGTTGGGGAAGTCGGAGGCGAACCGCATTTGTTTGCAGCCAGAGAGTAATAGCGTGCTTCCGTTGCGGAGTCACGTACTCTCCTGGTCGGATCACGCCAGCACAGACGCCGATGTTTTTAATAAGGGTTTCTCGCTCCGATGAACTTGCACCCTGTAGCAACCTGACTTGGGCTTTGATAAAATCCACGTTCATAGCTGAAAGTAAAAGTAAGTAAAGAACTCAGTTAAATAGCGATGCTTTGATTCCGATTGTAACTCTAAAACCACTTGGTATGAATCAAATTGATTCAACATCCCCAGGATGGGGATCGGCGCGTCTAGAGCTAGCCAACTTTATTTACTTTATCTGTTTTTGCTAGCAAAAGTGTCACTATGCTAGCAGTTTTGGCAGAATTCTTTATAGTTAAGAACTGTTACAAATTTGGCTCGATTTCCACAATACGGCAGAGTTTAGTGCTAACGCTACTTTCCTGACCTCAAAAAGTTCAGCCTTGTCTCCAACTCCTTGCCTTCCTAGGTTTTAGACTCCCCGATTGGGAAGCGATGGCTCCGGGAACATTCCTATTCGATCGCCCCTCTTAACACCCCGACACTGCCACATCACCCTATTGATTTAGCTCGTCCTGTAGACTTAGCTGTGGACTATAACTTTAGGCATACGTGTTGTTACCGGGGCTACAATAAGCGAGCAAGTTTTTATTCTTGTTTCTCAAGGAAATATTTTTTGGATTTTCTTGCAAAGCCCTTATTTGTGTTAATTAAGGCAGCTTTGTGATCTCCGGGCCAACGAAGACTCGCAGCTTGCGAATCCAGATATTTTGTGCTGTGTGGCGGTGAATATGTTTCCTGAATTCATTGGGGGCGATCGCACGTCCGCGAGAATTGTCAGTAACGGCTCATTTTGTATAATTCATAACAGATAGGTCACTGTTCATAATTTAAAAACAGTACAAGTTTAAACAGTCTTCCATCCGTCGATCGCTCCTAATAGTCTACCAAAATCGATAAAAAAAATTAACTGTGCATAGCCGATTTTTATGACGATTTTGCCCGATTAATTTGCATTAGGTAGCAATTATATGTAGCAAACCTTCTTACTAAATTAAGTTAAAAAAATATAACTTAATCTGATAATCACAAGTAATTAAATATACTGATTTTTTTCTAAATTTCAAATAAAAGCTATTTATTCATGATTTATTTATCATTTTTTAACTATCTTTATAGCCATCTTTTTTGTTAGAAAAATATTTTTTGACGGTAGAGGAGTCGGCTCAGGAAACTCTAAACGTGAATTTAAAATATTAATTAATCGGCGTTGCAAAATTTGAAGATTATTGTGGGGAGTAGGGTTGGGCGTCCCGCCTGCTGTGAAAATACACGCCTTCGGTCTCATGGCCCCATCACAAAAAACATTAAAATCATCCCCCTATTATGCAACCCTCATTAACCAGCTCATACGATATCTTTCACTATACAAAAACGCACCGACCAGCCAACAGATAAAAACCCCTCCCGCAGAAGCTGGGAGGGGAAATGGCGAATAAAATTATTGGTTTTAAATTATCGATATGTAGGTCTCTTTTTTCAGTATCAAGAGGTATCGATCTAGCCAACGACTAATGTTGGTCAGTCGCTAAAATAATTTCCCGGTGGGAAACCGAGAAATTATCAACTAAATCAACTTTTTTTCTGCTGGCGTTGGAGCTTAGTTTTCCAATTGGCGATATCCTTCTGAGCCGGCTGATAACTCTTAGTACCCGACGGCACCAGCGAAGCAGCTTCAACTGCCTCTTTCAGCTTTCCTTGAGAGCCACGCAACTGAGCAATTTTGAGAATACTTTCGCTCCACTCTCCAATTAACTGTTGAGCTTCTTCATACTTCGGCTGACCTGGCTCAATTTTATTAGCTTGCTGGATGCCTTTACTGTAAGAAGAGGCAACCCCCCGCTTAATTTGACCCTTAGCAGCCGATAGCAAAGCAGCATTTACATCCTGGTCTTTGGATAGCTCCTCCCACTGAGCGATCGCCTGTTTCGACTGATTGTAAACAGGCTTATTGACATCCGGCATTAATTTAGCCGCCCCGATCGCCCCCTGGAAATCGCCCCGAGCAGCCCGCCCGTTAGCTATATCCAAAATCGTTAAACTCCAGCGCTCAATATCCTGCTGAGCCTGCGGGTAGAGCGGATCGCTAGCCGGAATCGTTCGAGCCTTAACCACCGCTTTATTAAAACTAGAAGCCGAACCATCCTTAAGGAAAGTTTTCGCCTCAGCCCACACCTGCTGGCTCGACGGTGGCTGCTTGGTTCCAGCCCCTGCTTGCACCGCCCGCGGTTGGTTCTGAGACCCCCCAGTACCAGTAGATTGTTGAGATCCAGAGTTTTGGGCATTTTCAGCAGGCGATCGAGGATCTCCTTCCTGCTGACCAATAAAAATTGATCTGTTCGTCACAAAAACACCCAACAGCAACACCAAAGCCGTAGCGGAACTCCACAAAACTAGCTGCTGCAAAAATGACTTATCCGACCCCCCTTTATCTTCATCCTCCGGCTTTTGCAAGTTCGGTCGATCGCCTCCCCCATCAGCAGGAACCACGGCCTTCGGCTGCGACACAGGCGGCATCTCAACCGACGAATCCTGAGCGTTGCGAACTGCAGGAGGCAGATCCATTCGATCCCTAGCCGTCGCCATTTGCGGGCGATCTAACCCATCAGCCGTACCAACCGTCATATTGCCGTTGCGTCCGGCCAACGCAGCAGTTGGTACCCCTACATCGGGCAAAATCACCAAATTAGCCTTTCCTGGAGGATTCACCACCATCAAAGGTTCTTGTTTCGGACGCAAATGGTGGTCACACAGCTCCGGCAGTCGATCGCTCAAAAAACGGTCTAAACCCTTAATCGTCATGCACTGTCCCGAGCGTAGCCCCTCCAAAAGCGCCGTCGTAAAAAACCCCTGACGCAAAGCCGAAGTTTCCCGCGAAACTTGATTTGGGCGGCAAGAAAGCACCGTTGGGATTTCCAGTTCCCGCGCCAGCTCGACCGTTTGAGAGCCGATCGTTTCCCCCGCTTTCAAAATCTGGCTGCGGTTCATATCAACCAGCACCAATACAGTTTCCGTAGGAGCGTTTTTCAGAGTATTCAACAGCAACTCTACCGGAATCCCCGTACCCTTAATGTCAGCCGGATTGCCGTCAATCGGCATCAAATAATCCTTACCTTCATAGCTGACACCGTAGCCGCTAAAAAAACACCAGAGTAAATCTCCCTTTTGCACATGTTCCCCGCAGAGGCTTTGGGTCAATCTCAGAATATTTTCCCGATTTGGATATGTAGATTGACCCCACAGCGACGGCGAGCTATCGGTCATCAGCAGACATCCCTCCGGCGCAAAACCCGCATCCTCAGTCAAAAAACCGTACAATGCCTCTGCATCCTCTTGGGCATAACTCAAAGGCTGGAGTAACTGATATTGATTGATGCCTATTGCAATACAAGCGTGATTTTTCATCCCCATATGCCCTATATATATAGTGGACTGCTTGCACAAAACGATAACACATAGCCGCTGAAGGTTATACCCACTTTCGCCAGCACTCAGAGAGCAGTTGTCCGAAGGCAGAACTCCCAACAAGCGCCCAAATTTAGCATCCTAGAAATTTTAATTTTTATATTGCAGTAAAAAATTCTCCCCTGTGTCTACCTTTAGAAAAATAAAGTTAAATTGGATACACAGGCCAGTCTATTTGACTCTAATTTTCACCAAACTACATCAAAAAGGAATAACCCGCCAATGGTCTCTACCGCCAAAAAAGAAATCTCCCCCCACAGCGAATCGTTACTAAAGCAACATCATCCTAAAACTCATAGCCACTATAGATTTCAGGATTTTTTTGCCTTCGATCGCCAGATGGGTACAATTGACGACTGGAACGAGTCGCGCAACATTTTTACAAGCGAAGACTTCATTATTGGTTTGGTGGAGGGACTCGAAGAAGAAGTCGGCCCTGCGTCCTCTGTCATCATGTATACTATTGGTTGCCAATGGGGACTCCAAGATTCCGAATTTTTTCAAAAATGGTTTAGTGCCGAATACAGCCAGAACATTCGCCAGTCAAATCTCATGTTTCTGCTAGAAACTTGGTGGTGGCCTTTCACAGCTCAAGGTTGGGGTCGCTGGGAAGTGGACATGAGCGATCGCAAACACGGCTGTATCTTCATCAACCTTTTTGACTCAGCAGTTGCTCGAACTTTGGGCGACGTAGGCAAACCGGTTTGTCACCTATACGCCGGTTTGTTCGCCGGTTTCTTTGGCTCTTTAGTCAAAAAGCCTCTGAGCTGCATAGAACTCCAATGTTACTCAATGGGAGAAACCTATTGCAAGTTTCTGCTTGGCAACCCAGATAAAATTGATGCAGCAGCATTCTGGCTCAACGAAGGTGCCAACGCCCGCGATATTCAAAATCGACTGCAACACGGTGAAATATTGCGGTAAACAACCTGGAAAGGCACATTCCCTGCCCTGCCTTTCCTCCCACCAATTTCGCGATCGAAAGTGCAATGGTGGATTTCTCCAGGCAGGAAGAAAGATGAAAAGTCAAACTTCATGGTTGGGCCAATCCGTCCAAGAATTCTTTGGTCACTATAATTGGCTGGGAAAATCTTTAGAAACCCCAACTGGCTCGAACCCCGGTCAACTTCTGAGTTTAACCCAGCCAGTAGCAGACTTTTTTCAAGCTATTTCTTGGGAAGGAATTCCGGAAGTAGGTGCCCTACCCCTACCGCCACCCTTGCCAGTAATTTCTATTACTGAACAAGCAGAAGTCACCATTGATGACCTATTCGATATGTTTTAATCTGTCTAGGGAATAGAACATGAAAAATAGAGCAATCCCTCATCCATCTTCCCTCACCCCTCTTTTCTCATCCTTCAAAATCCCTCCGTTAAATCCGTTAAATCCCGTACACTGCTCGTTGCCGAACTTCCTTCCTTTTATCAATTACCGATTACCACTTAATTAAAATCATGCACCCTGAGATTGAGGCGCTGCTGGATCAGGCAGAAAACCGCTTTTTAAAAGGCGAAGAACTCCTAGCTTTTAAGCGTCAAGCTGTAACCCTTGTTCAGCGCTTAAAAATTTACGAATTTTTGCGAGAGAAGGAAGCAAGCATCTTCCAACCAGTAGCCAATCAACTACAAGAAACATTCCCCGACGAAAAACAAGAAACCTTAGAACGATCGCTCAAACACTGGGTGTTAGTCTTGCGGTACTGCGCTATGGCTATGCTGCTGAACGATCAAAATTTTCTCGAACAGCGCCTTGTAGACTGGCTTTCCGGCATAGTCGAAGCCCACCAAACTCAAAAAATCGAAGCAACTGTTTGCAATCTGCTGCAAACTCGTTTAAAAGAATTGCTTTCCGAGCAAGCCAGGGCTATATTGCAACCATTTTTCGACCAAGCACAGTCAATTATTATTGATCAAGGTAATAAATAATCAGCTTTCTTCCCAATTTCCAATTCCCGATTCCCAATTCCCAATTCCCGATGATTAATATTGCCGACTTACTCAAACAGCCCCGACTCCCTGGAAACTACTTTGCCAGCGATGCCTACGTCCGAGGCGACCTCGAACTCGGCCTCCTCGAAAACCGACGGGGCGATCGGCTCTTAGCACTTCCAGAAACACTGATTCAAGCCATTTATATCGGCTTAGAACAAGAAACAGGTCAAGCCTCCCGCCTCGTACTTTTCAACTGCGGTCGCTGGTGGGGTAAAAACTTCTACGTGCGTTTTTGCGAAGAAGTCAGCGAATACTACGGTCAGCCAGTTTCTGAAATGGAAATGGTAGAATTTCTTCAGTCCTTACAGCAGTGTTGGAAAACTCATGGATGGGGAACATTTGATCTAGACCCCAGCTATTCCGAACATGGATTCTTAATAGTAAAAATTGCTAACTCTCTTTTTGCTAAAACAGCCCCCAAGTCTAAGCGACCAGCCTGTTTTTTAGAAGCAGGTATTTTAAGTTCGTTCTTTAGTCAGCTTACGGGTCGAGAACTTCACTGCCTGCAAACATCCTGCGAATCATTGGGTTCGGACTGCAACCGCTTTATTTTAGGGCTGCGCGATCGCCTCCAACCAGCAGATTCTATGGTCGAAGAAGGAAAAGACCATGAAGCTATTATCACTCAACTTTTCCAAAAAAACTGACTTATTTGACAGCTATTACTTTGTTTCTAATAGCTGTCAAAATGATTTTTTGGTAGTCATATTATCCACCGTATCATCAAAACTGTGAGTTAAATTATAAAAAAGCTCCTAAGTCAAAAAATTAGGTTTTAGCAATTTAAATAAAACCTGATTATAACTAGCAGCAATAAAATTCATAACTTACTCTAGAAATTCCTAAAATTTAAAAGCAATCAAAACCTCAAATATTTTGCTAGAACTTAATGGACGCCAATGAACTTCTAACTCGATATGCAGCCGGCGAAAGAGATTTTAGACTGGCAAATCTGCGCGGCATTGTGTTGAGTCCGATCGATTTATACCGTTCCAGCGATGCCCCAACTCTAATTTTGGCAAACCTCAACCAACACCAGCAACGACCCTACTTAATCGGTGCTAACCTCAGCGGGGCAGACCTCACCAAAGCCCATCTGAGTCGAGCCAACCTCAGCAAAGCTGACCTCAGCGGAGCCAATCTCACCGGCGCCAACCTCATGGCAGCCAGTCTGAGTGGAGCCAATCTCATCGGAGCCAATCTCACCGGCGCCAACCTAGCCGGATCTCATCTGAATTGGGCAAACCTGACCGGAGCAATTCTTCCCAATGCTAATCTCATAGGTGCAGATATGAGCGCCGCTAACCTCACCAAAGCCGTTCTCACTCAGGCCAATCTCAGTAAAGCCTATCTGATTAAATCCAATCTCAACGGAGCCAACTTCAAAGATGCTTACTTAAGTCTAGCGAGTCTCAAAGAGGCAGACTTGACCGAAGCACAGCTCACCGGAGCCGAATTATCCAAAGCCAACCTAGCCGGAGCCAACTTAACCCGTGCTAACCTCAGCAAAGCCAACCTGTTGAAAGCTAATCTCAGGCGAGCTAACCTCACTCAAGCCTATTTAAACGGCGCGTGCTTGATCGGATCAGACCTTAGCGAAGCTTGCTTGGATAGAGCCAATATGTGCAAAGCAGACCTCAGCAAAACCTATCTGAGAAACATTACTTTGAATGGCAGCCACTTAAGCGGTATTAACCTCAGCGGAGCCGACCTCAGCGGTGTAGACTTGAGCCGCAAACTTTTAACTGGAATTAATATGGCAGAGGCATTGTTGAATGAAGCCAACTTAAGCGGTGCTTATCTGATGGAAGCTAACTTGAGCGGAGCCAACCTCAGCAAAGCCAACCTGAGTCTAGCCTACCTGATCAATGCCGACCTTTCTAATTCTTGCCTGCATGAAATTAACTTGAGCAAAGCTAACCTGAGTAAAGCCAACTTGCAAAAAGCTGACTTGACAGGAGCAAACCTCCGGGGAGCGATTCTCACTGAGGCGGATTTGACCGGAGCGAAGTTGATTGGAGCCACTCTTCCTAACGGCACAGTTTATCGGCGTTAACTTGTCAACTCCCTTGATTATTTGCCCAGTAAAGTGCGGTTGATATCCAGAATCGGAAAAAATAGGTTCCTTTCTTCCACCGTGAGATATTGCTTGAGGACCTTTTTCATCACATCGTAGGTCACGGTCGCAGTATTTCTAACTTGAACAGCGCCTAAAATAGTTTGCAACCAAAGTAGTAGCCGATCGCGCAACCGTTCAGTATCATTAATCAACAGTGCTGCCGCCGAATGCCTCAACACCCGCACAATATCTCCACGGCACTTTTCAGTCATATCGTTAGCCCCCCGCCGAAATAAACTAGGGTCTAGAGACAGCATTTGTGCTTCCACTTGCCGCATAATTTCTGTTTCAGAGGCTTGAATTTTTTTATAAGCACTCATCCGGTAATTCAAAGACTGAAAGTAGTCTTTCAAAAATTGGAGTTCTTCTGCACTGGCGTACCGTCCGTCTGTTTCCGTGCTCAAACGCGCAAGTTGGCTCAACATAGATTTTTCTCTACTACTAAAATACAAACATATCAGTTTTAAGCTTCTTTAGTGCGAACTAAATACTGTCCTACTTGAAAGCGGGTTTCATTAAGCTGTGTAACGATAGAACGAGTAATTAACTTTCCCGATTCTACAACTACTTGACCCGTAATTGGGTGTAATAAATCTTGCTGGGCCCGGCGGCCGATCAGAGCTTCGACATTTTCAATAGCATTAATGTACATCCCCGCAGGCAACTCTACAACCACACCCTCGCCCATAATTTGAGCCTGACAAGCAAGTCGCGAATTGGCTTTAGCCGTAGTAATGACTTCCAACGTCCTTTTCTCGCGGCGGTTCATGTCCGACAAGCCTTCCATGCCTTCTTTAATGTAAACATGGCAGGTAGCGCACATTCCCCGCCCCCCGCATTCCTTGAGAACGTCTAAGTCTTTGGAAAGTAAGGCAGACAGGATATTCGATCGGGTTTCGACTGCTATTTCCTCCGCAATTGGATCTAGTTTAATAATTTTAACCATATTGATGTTTGCTCCTGTCAAGTTCAGTATTTAGCAAGTTACGATCAACTTATTCAAAGCGCAAAAAAATTTGGCTAACACTCAAAAAGGTTAAGATGCCTTGACGACAGCATCGGCTTCTGCCTCTCTAACCCCTATGGCATAACCGCACTTCTGTTTTTTTGGTCCTATCGCTGTTTCCTCGGCCCGATTCCCCAGCTTAGCCTTGAAAAGCTAAAACCTTAGAAACTTTCTGGAGGGCATTGAAAAAACTGTAATAGTCGCGATCAACTAAAATAGCAGCCACAGGTAGTTCCAGATCGGGTACAGGCATCCGGCAAGATTGATAGTGATTCCGAAGCTCAAGGATTTTAGTAGGTGCGACTGTGCGATCGCTCTCAAGGAGGCTGAGAATGAACCTGAGATAACATAGGCTGTACCTGGCGATCGATTCAAAAATTTGAATTTTTGTCAGAATTATTTACATATTTTAATACTAGCTCAAGCTTTTTCTATAATTAGACCGATGCAACATTCTAAGTACCGCATTTTAGGGCTAGTCGGACAAGGACAATTTGGTCGAGTCTTTTGTGCCAGCGTTCGAGAAGCTCCCGCCCAGGACTCCCGCCTCACCAGCCAACTGGTTGCTCTCAAAGAACTTAGTCATCAAAAAGCCCCAACTAGCGAATTCTTGCGAGAGCTGTGGTTTCTGATCACCTTGCAGCACCCGAACATCGTTACCTGCCGAGCTCTAGAACACACAGCTACAGGCAGGTACTTGGTTATGGACTACTGCGAGGGAGGAACCCTCCGCAACCTACTCAAACAAGACCGCCCCTTGCGTCTGCTCGAAGGTTTACAGCTAGTCATGGAAGTTTTAGCCGGCTTAGACTACGCCCACCGCCGAGGCGTAGTTCACTGCGACATCAAACCCGAAAATATCCTCCTAACTTTAGGGGCCAAAGGTTGGTCGCCCCGGCTGTCTGACTTTGGCATCGCGCGTCGGCTGCCAGAAATAGGTACCACTCGCCTCCACCAAGAACTTTCTCCCGACGCTACCGTAGGTTCCCCTGCTTACATGGCCCCTGAGCGGTTTTACGGTCTTTTTTCCCCGATGTCAGATATATATGCAGTAGGAATTCTGCTGTTTGAATTGCTAATGGGCTACCGCCCTTTCGGGGGAACCCCCGGAGACTTGAGGTGGGCCCACCTGAATCAACGCTTGCAATTTCCAGACGCCATCCCCGAACCTTTGCAAGCAATAGTCAAAAAATCTTTAGAAAAGCTGCCAGCCCGCCGTTTTGCCAGTGCTTCCCAAATGGCTCAAGCTCTGCGGCTGATCATGTACGACCCCGCTGTCAGGCAATTGGGCGACTGCATTATTCCCTGGGAAAATCCCACAAGTGGTGATAAAAGTCTGAAGTCGGAAACTGACTCTTTGCTGGAAGTTGAAGAGGAAAAAGTATCACAGTCGGCTATTAATTTACTTCGGACTGTGCGCTATTCGCTTTCGCAGCCCAAGCCACTGATACTTCCTGCACCGTTGACCGCTTTAATTGCCACTGAAACCTATCTCTATGCTGCTGTAGGTACAGAGGTCAAGGTTTGGTCTCAGCCGGGAAAACAGCTAGTTACAGGAGAAATGTCTACTTCGATTTCATTAATGGCGGAAATCGTGCGCGGCATTTTACCTGTTTCCAACGGCTGCTGCGTTCTCACTCCCCAAAAACTTTACTGGCTCAATGAGCGATCTTGGGAGCCTCAGTGTTTACTGGATATGGGTTTGAGGCAAGGGCCAGATGCTTTAAAAGCTGCTGTAGACTCTCGCGGCAACTGGTTGACAGTAGCGGTTCCCGGCGAACTGCGTTTTTATTCTTTAGCTGGAAACAGCACGGCGGGCGATCAGAAAAAAGCCCTGAAGCTGATCGCTACTGTGCCGTTACCAGAACACTATTTACCAGAATTAATGTTTCTGGATCGGCGACACGTCTTAGCAGTTTGGCCGGATAACGAACCAAAAAATCCCCAAACTATTTTTAGAGTTTACACTCGCCGCGGCACCCCTGTGGGTTCTGTGCGGTTATCTGCCAGCGTCGGACAGATCCTATTGACACCTGAGCCTTATACTTTGCTGGGAATTCCCCAAGGTGGTAAAGCGGCGGTGCTGTTGATGAAATTGTGGCCGCTCAAGGTAGCGCGAATTCCCCTGGAAAGTTTGCCCGTGTCTGCTTGTGTGGCTAATTGGGGATGGGTATTGGCAGATGTTGGGGGCCAGATAGAAGTGTTAAACAGTCAAGGGATTCAAGTAGGGAATTTTAGCAGCCCCGCCTCACCGCGGGCGATCGCTCCTTGGGGGCATAGAGGTTTGGTGATTGCTGTCAATACAGAGGAAGAGAGTCACTTGCACTTTTTAGATGTAGATGTTGAGGAGACCAACTCGCGCTCGCTCATCAAGGGCTGATAACTGGTGTAACTGAAGGAGTTTGGGGGTGTAATTCAGGATAGTGTATTTGCGCGCGATCGATTCCTGGGAGTTCGATCTGGGTTAGAGTACCGTGTCGTGTCAACTTCGGGATTTTGAATCAGAGGAATTGTTAAGGGCGATCGGCTCAATCTGAGATCCAAACCTCCCTCCGTAAAGTCCAAGAAATGCAGACACCACTTACATATATATGACTCATGCACCAGCCTGCTTCTGTCATCCTAAGCCCATGATGCAGCCTCACACCTTACACTCTAACTTTGCCTAACCTCTACTCCAAGTAAGCCCCATCATGTTGAACCACAGAGTCCTTATACCCATGCGCGGGAAATAGTCCGCCCCAAAGCCGTATTTGGGCCCAAAAAAAGACCCCATAGTTAAAAGAGGAGTCAGCCAGGGGATACCGGAGCAGGCGATAAATGTCGAAACCCTTACTGTGTATAGGTTCAAAAAAACCTCAAAAATATTTTCACAAAACGCTTGACAACTCTGGGGAGAGTTGATACATTAATAAAGCGCCAGAAGGGAAGCGGTTCAAACAACCGCGAACTAAAGGTAGAAAACTGAACCTAGAAAAAAGAATAGTTTGAAAGCTTAAAGCACTATTAACCTCGTCAAAAAATTAAGATAGAGAGTAAAA
>NZ_JAUBUB010000064.1:22526-39195 GCF_036705265.1 Microcoleus sp. B4-C2 | reverse complement strand
ACTCGTTCGGCAAAGCGCAGACTAATTGCTTTGTCGGGAAGAGAAAGACGGTTTATCGCTGACGTGAACCACCAAATTAGCAAGGATATTGCAAAACCTAATACTTTGATTGGACTGGAAAACCTAACCGGAGTTCGGGAGAGAATTAAGTCCAAGTCTGGTAAAAAGGCTAGCAAGAAACAGCGAAGAGCTAATCGAAATAAAGTTAAATGGTCGTTTGCCGAATTGCACGGCTATATTGACTACAAAGCTAATTTGAACGGCTCTTTAGCTACTAAAGTCCCAGCTCATTATACTTCGCAAAGCTGTCCAAAGTGCGGACACACATCAGCAGGCAATAGACCAAAAAAAGGGCTATTGTTTCGCTGTGAATGTTGCGGACACGAGCTTCATGCTGATTTGGTGGGTGCGCGAAATATTGCCATGAGAACGTTGCTTGTCCGGCAGGACTGGACGAGTACGGGGAGCTTGTCAGCATCCCCTAATGTGTCGGGCCGTGAAACTAAAGCTGAGATTCTGCAAAGATTCTCGGAATTGCGGTGGAGCTCAGATACAAGCCCACATCTCCGGCGGTACTCCGCTTGATGCTGGGTAGTTGACACCTGCATTTTGACCTTGGAGGCTCGTTGAGCGGCCTTTGTTTTGCCTACTAACATG
The DNA here is from genome assembly GCF_036705265.1 of Microcoleus sp. B4-C2. NCBI lineage: Bacteria > Bacillati > Cyanobacteriota > Cyanophyceae > Oscillatoriales > Microcoleaceae > Microcoleus > Microcoleus sp. B4-C2. Next base: position 38,538 of record NZ_JAUBUB010000064.1, on the reverse strand, counting down.
AAGTTTACGTCTTATTCAAGCCTTTGTTAAGACGTAAACTTCATGAATATTTCGTCCCATGATAGAAGAAGATTTACAAGAAAAGGAGAAGTCTCCATTGAGACTACTCAGAGAACAAGCTGGACTAACACGCCCTCAAGTCAAAGAAAAAATCGGAATTTCCGAGCGAAGACAAGCTGACTGGGAATTAGGCAAGGCCCTACCTAATGCTGAAAACATACTTGCTATGGCTAACCTGTACCAGGTTTCTCTAAAAACTATGTTTGAGGTTTTAGGATTAGACGTAACCAAAATTCCCGATGACTTACCAAGTCGTGAGTCCTCACCGAACGATAACTAACCCGCAGGGGTTTGTCCATGTCTAGGGAAAGGGGCTTGAGTCATGCACCCAAGCCCGGAAAATACTAAGGGTATGCAGGCATAATGGGTAGAAACTACAAATAAGGCAGCTCGCTAAACCAAAGCGTTTCCACCGTCCGGCTAAAGGAGCCGCCTTTCTGTTGTCTCTATCTTAAACAACCTTAGTTGTATTTTAGCAATTTGTCAACAACTTTGGTTGTGAATTTTCTATGATATGCCCCGAAAGAAACAAACTCAAGAGTCGAAAGATATACCAGCACTGCAAATCTTGCGGGAGGCTGTTGGTTTATCACAATCCGCGTTAGCAAAACAAATTCCCGACAAGACTCGCACAAAAACCTTAACTCAGCAAGCCATTAGCAAATGGGAACGAGGACTAGACGAACCCGAACTGACCATTGCTCAAATGAAAGCTCTTTGCAAAGCTTTGGGAAAAACGCTTAACGATTTACCTAACGACTTAGGCCCACCAAATCCCGACTGACAACATTTGTTGCTTGGTTCTAATTAGACCAACCTAAAAAAGCAGATTAGATGCCCGACTTCTTCAAGAAGTCGGGCATCTAACAAGCAAGTTATAAAGAGGATATTAAAGTAGGATTTGGTATTACTTACGAAAAACAGAAGTGATAATCACCGTGATAGTGGCGCTTGCAATCAAAGTGAAAGCAAGTTGCACAACCCATTGGGTAGCTTTCTGGTAGTTATCGAATTTGTCATTGAATCTGTCGGTTTTGTCATTAGTTTTCTCAACATCAGTTGATAATTTCTCAACTTCTGCCGATAGCTTGTCTAGCTTTTCAATAACATCGGCTAGCGTCGGCTCGTTACTTGCAGTAGTTGTCATTGCCGTTTCCTAAAACTAACCATCATCACCTACAATTATATCCTAATTTTAATAGGAATTGAGATTATCAATCACTCCGTGACTTTCCCTCTCATAGCTTTAATCTGCCCTCGCTTGGTTTTGCTGTCGAGACGCTTGCGCTGGGAACTACGAGTCGCTTTGCTGGGTTTGCGCCTTTTCGGTATGACGATCGCACTTTTAATCAGTTCTTGCAGCCGTCTCAAAGCCTCTTCCCGGTTTTGTTCCTGGCTGCGGTGTTCCTGAGCTTTGATGACAATCACACCTTCGGAGGTGATGCGCTGGTCGTTGATTTGCAACAAACGCTGCTTGTAGCGATCGGGCAATGAGGAAGCTGGGATATCAAAGCGCAAGTGAATCGCACTCGCCACCTTATTGACATTTTGCCCCCCCGCGCCTTGAGAGCGAATCGCACTAATCTCGATTTCGCCATCTGGAATGAACACAGTATTAGAAATTTGTAGCATGATTTATTGATAATTCTTAGCTGTGAGTATAAACTCAATTAGTTTTTTCCGATCCCATAACTCTACATCGTTAGATTGAGCAAGTTTGCAAGCGTTTTCTGTAAAGCTGTTGTTAGTGATTACTCTACCTTTATTTCCTTTGTAATGTCTGACGGCTCCTGCTACTTCTTGAACTGCTTTAATCCCAACTGGATTTTTGCTTCTTTTGGCTTGAACCACGGTTTTTGAGCCATCTTTGTATAAAATTAAATCAGCCCCATAATCTTGACTATCTTGAGTTAAAGTAACACTATAACCCAAGTTCCTAAAATGCACATCGAGAAATATTTCAAACTCTTTACCAGTCATTTCATCCACTTCCAGAATACCACTATCTAATAAACGTTTTCTTTGATCTTCTTCTTTTAATGTATCAAATACCAATGCTGCAATATCACTGAAAACGGCTGCTGCTCTCACTATAAAAGGTTTCATAAAATTACATTTATTTTAAAGGAGTAGTTATAATTGTACCAGATTTGCTCAGTACAGGCTCAACTACACATCGACCTATGCCATCATCAGGAGTTCAATACTTAATTATCAATGCCCTGGAAACTCTCGACTTGCTGATCTGGAGAATATATGATGAAGAAAAGGGCTTTTGGTACATCGAAACCCCTAGTCGATTTTTACCAAGGGCTGCTATACTACAAAGTGGCGAGATTGTTCGTATAGACGAGGTTGAAGACTATGACGAAACCGCATGATATCAGAAGACAACAAGACCGGAGATTAGGAGAATTAATGGCGATCGCACGTCAGCGATTTATCGATGCAGGCGGCGATCCTCGACACCCGCCATCAGGTTTAAAAGGCGATGATTACATGACAGACGCAGAAAGACAAGAAGCACTCACGATCGCCCGATCGCTCTTTAACGACGAATATATTAAAATCTATCTCAAAAAAAAACGTCAAAACAATTTGCAACCCCAGAATAATTCGTAAGGTGCGCCGAAACGCACCCTACAAAAATTAATTAGTCCGTAGTACCGGTTTGCAGCGACTCTTTAGCAGTCTGCGTCCACTCGGAGTGGAAGAATTCACCGCGCGGTTTGTCGGTGCGTTCGTAGGTGTGAGCCCCAAAATAATCACGCTGAGCTTGCGTGAGGTTTTGTGGCAATCTTTCGCGCCGATAGCTGTCGAAATAGTCCAGCGATGCGCTAAAGGCTGGCACTGCAATCCCCAGTTGGCAAGCAGTAGCTAACACGTCTCGCCAAGCTGATTGGCGATCGAGAATGCTCTGTTTGAACTCCGGCGCTAACAGCAAATTCGGCAACGTCGGATCGTCCTTGAAAGCTGTTTTAATCTTGTCCAAAAAGCCAGCCCGAATAATACAGCCACCCTTCCAAATTCGGGAAATTTCGCTCAAACTCAAGTCATAGTTGTACGACTTCGATGCCGCGCTCAACAGCGCCATGCCTTGAGCGTAGGAGCAAATCTTCGAGCAGTAAAGGGCATCCCGAACTTTGTTGACAAACTCTTTAGTATCTCCTTCGTACTTGCCGGTAGGCCCCGTCAGTTCTTGGGAAGCTTTGATGCGCTCGTCTTTGTAAGAAGACATGATTCTGGCATTCACAGCAGCGATAATTGTGGGAATGCTCACGCCCAATTCCAAAGCACTCATTACAGTCCAGCGGCCCGTGCCTTTTTGACCCGCTGCGTCCATAATTACCTCAACTAAGGGTTGCTTAGTTTCCGGGTCAATGTACTTGAAAATGTTAGCCGTAATTTCAATCAAAAACGAGTTGAGTTCGTCTGTGGTATTCCATTCGGCAAAAACTTCCTGCAACTGCTGGCCGTTCAATCCACCAACGTTTTTGAGCAAATCGTAGGCTTCAGCAATGAGCTGCATATCACCGTACTCAATGCCGTTGTGAACCATCTTCACGTAGTGGCCAGCGCCACCAGGGCCGATGAATGTGACGCAGGGGCCGTCATCTACTTGAGCCGCAATTTTGGTGAGAATTGGCTCTAGTAGGCCGTAAGCTGTTTCCGTGCCACCGGGCATCAAGCTAGCACCATTCAGTGCGCCTTCTTCGCCACCGCTGATGCCCATGCCGACAAATCCCAGTCCGATCGATTCTAAATCTTTGGTGCGGCGTTCGGTGTCGTCGTAGAGCGAGTTGCCGCCGTCAATAATCATGTCGCCCGGTGACAGCATGGGTTTGAGCTGGTCGATGACTGCATCTACGGGTTTCCCAGCTTGCACCATGACTAAGATTCTGCGCGGGGTTTCTAGGACATCGACGAATTCTGTCAGAGTCTTGGCCGCTACAATGTTCTTGCCGGGGGCGCGTTTGGCCATGAATTCGTCGGTTTTGGCTGCTGTGCGGTTGTATACAGCCACGGAGAAGCCTCTGCTTTCGACGTTGAGCGCTAGGTTTTCGCCCATCACTGCTAGACCGATTAAACCAAAATTTTGCTTTGTCATGCTAATAACCCGCTGGTTGTTCCCGCTTGATGATAGGTTTGCGAGAGAGGAAAGCGAGGCGGGGTGTACCGCTTTCCGGTGGACTAAAAGTATTGGACAATAGACCTAGGAGGTTTAGGTTTATTTTTATATTCTCAGAATTGCTGTTTGGTAAATCAGTAGGGTTTTTTTAAGATTTAAGGGATATTAATGACGCGGACAGGTGATGATAAGGCAGGTATTATGTCGATCGCGGTAACGGTAGATACAAAGAAGCGGACATTTTAAGGAAAATTGAGGAGACTGTTGTAACTATGGAAGATTTGCAGTATCTCGCGGCCTGGGTGAAGGAGCAACACGCTCGCGAGTATATTTTGACTTGGCTGCTGAGTCAACAGGGGCTGTGGTGGTCTGATGGGGATATTTATCAGGCCGTTTTGCAAAAGTCGGGAAAGCTTTTGAAAGCTTATGTCCAAAAAAGGCAAGCGGGAGAGTTATTTGAGGGAATTTCGGAGAAGTTGGGAGGAGATGAGAATTGGGATGATTTGGCGGGGAGTTTGGCGCGGATTGTTGCGGTTTATCAAGAGGAATTATCGCATTTGCAAGAGCGCGATCGCCGGGGGGATGGGCTAAAAAAAAATTTGATTAGTCAACCGTTGACTGGAGATCCTTTGCCGCTTTTGGAAGTGCAGCAAGCTTTGCCCGATCCTTATGCGGATACGTTGACGGGGAGATAATTTGCGATCGACTTTTTGGAGGCACAAGAATCTCAGAAACCGGGTTTCTTCCTACATCTCTCGTACTCAACCAAAAATTGTCGCAGAAACCCGGTTTCTCGCCACGCAGTTAATCCCAAAAACCGGGTTTCTTCCTATATCTCTCGTACTCAACCAAAAATTGTCGCAGAAACCCGGTTTTTCGCCAGCCAACTAAAGAAAATGGATAGAGAGTCAAGGATTGAGAATAGGTGTAATATCTAGAAGAAATCCGGGAAGTACATCTTCACCCGAAAGTGTAGGCGGTTGGTCAAAAGAGAAATTAATCACTTCTGCTACATCTTCAGACAACCGATAGATTTCTACTAAAGGCGTTTGGGGGTCAATTAGCCAACCTAAGCGACAGCCGTTAGTTCGATAATACCGCATTTTAGCCCGCAATGTTTCTAGGGAATCACTTTGGGAACGCAATTCTATTACAAAGTCCGGGCACAGGGGAGGAAATTTGCGCTTATCTTCTGCGGATAATGCTTCCCAACGTTCTAGGAGTACCCAAGCAGCATCAGGGGAACGCTTCGCACCGTTGGGTAATTGAAAGACAGTGGAAGAGTCAAAGACTTTTCCCAATCGAGTCTGACGATTCCACAAATTTAGGTCTGTAGTCAAATCGGAATTTCTGATGCCGCTTTCGCCGCCTGTTGGAGGCATAATAATTAGTTCTCCTTCGGGGGTTTGTTCTAATCGCCACTCTTCATTAGCGATGGACAATTGATAAAATTGTTCGTCGGTTAAAGCGACGGCTGCAGGTAGGTTGAGGGTTATAGTTTCCATCGTTGATATTATCGCCAACTAGGTTGGTTTTATTATAGCTCGCACTTTCTGACAATTTTCTCAAAAAGATCGCACGCTCAGAAACCGGGTTTCTTCCGATATTTTTCGTGCGAGGCTAAAAATTGTCGCAGAAACCCGGTTTCTTGCCACGCAGCTAATCCCATGAACCGGGTTTCTTCCGATATTTCTCGTACTCCACTGAACATTGTCGCAGAAACTCGGTTTCTCGCCACCTAACGACAGAAATTAGATCGCAAATCCGCGATAATTGATCGCAATCACCCGCGCCAAATTCCCCACGCTAACCCACAAGTCCGCCGGGGGTTGAAAACCGCCGTCTCATAGCAAAAGTCCTCTCAAAGAGGACTGAAAGACACTTTTTTGAACAAGCATTGCAATATCTCCCCAGTCGGTTGAAACTGAGATGTTGCACCATTCTCAATAAGCTTTTTATGAACAGGCAAGATGCCTGTTCCACAACAAAATTCACTCTTTGTGGAACAGGCATCTTGCCTGTTCTTAAGAATGGTGCAAAATGTGAGTTTCAACCGACTTTCGCTATGAGACAGGGTTTTCAACCCCTGGCGGACTGTTTGTTTAACTCTAAATATAGCTGCTAGCTTGACGGGTGAACATTGAGCAGTAAATTCCGTTTGATGCTATCAATTCGTCGTGAGTTCCTATTTCTGCTATTTTACCGTTTTCCATCACGGCGATGCGATCGGCAATTTTTGCTAATCCCAATCTGTGACTGATGACTATGGTTGTTTTCCCGGCGGCTATTTGGCGGAAGATGCTGTAAATTTCGTGTTCTGTCTTGGGGTCTAGGGCGGCGGTTGGTTCGTCAAAAATGAGCACTTCGGCTGTAGAAAGCCGCATTAAGGCGCGGGCGATCGCAATTCTTTGCCACTGTCCCCCCGATAAGTCTATGCCGTCTTCTAATTGTTTCCCCAAGGGAGTCTCTAAACCTGCGGCAAGACTATTGACTTTGGCGCTAATTCCTGCTTCGGAAATGGCTTCGTTAATTGCGGTGTCATCTGACAGTGAAAGCAAGTCGCCAAAACCGACGTTTTCGCGGACTGTCGAGGGGAAACGGGCGTAATCTTGCATGACGACGGCGATGCGCGATCGCACGTATGCTAGAGAGTACGATCGCACATCTTTGCCGTTCCAGTCGATCGTACCACTTGTCGGGTCGTACAGGCGGCCGAGGAGTTTGCCAAGGGTGGTTTTACCTGCGCCATTTTCACCAACAAGCACTAGCATTTCACCCGGATTAATCGTTAAGTTGATATCTTCAACCGTGCTTTTATTGCTACCGGGATAGCAGAAAGATAGATGCTTAATCTCGATGCCAATTTTATCTTTTGTGGCACGGGCATCTTGCCCGTCTTCTGGTAAACTAGGCAGGCGAGATGCCACATCCCCAAGCGGAGACTGCAATTCTGGTTTGAGTTCCAAAAGTTGAAAAATCGGACTAACGCTGAGAGAGATATCGTACAAATTAGTAGAAGTGTTAATCAGCATATGCAAACTTTGCTTTACTTGGACAATCAAACCAGAATAGAGTGCTAAATCGCCCAAAGTATAGCGACCACCCAAAGCTCCCATTACTACATAAATAAATGGCAAAGCCACTCCGATTCTACTAAACATCGACCAGAAAAGTACAACAAAAGCTCCTTTTTTTCGGATTTGCTGCATCTCGCTAAAAAATTGCAAAAACTGACCCTGCCAGCGTTTGAGCCAAAGTTCTTGCAAGCCAAACAAACGCAATTCTTTAGCATATTCTTCGTCCGTCAAGACTCTAGCGGATAAGTTCATTTCGCGGCTGATTTTAGCTTGCTTTCTTTGAACTCTCCAGATGATTCTGCTATATTTTCTTTGGGTATAAATTGAGGGAGATGAGGAGATTAACATCAGCAATGGCACCCACCAAGCTATTGCAGCAGCAAGGCCTATCGATGGAATAAATATAAAAATTCCCGTGATAGTCATGCTGATGGTAAAGGCTAGTTGCTGTATTTTGGATACTCCGGTTTTTGCTAGTTCTACTATATTTAATAGTTCCGGGTTTTCAAAGAGGGCAATATCGTCGAAATTGGCGACTTTTTCGAGGACTTTTCCTTCGACAAAGCCTTGAACGCGATCGCGCAAAGATGTCGCCACAAAAGAGTTCATTGTGTCTAGGGCATCGCCGACTAACTTGAGACTTAAGACTCCGGCAATACTCCACAGCAATATTGGCCGGGAAAGCATCAAAGCAAGGGGCTGTGCTGTTTGGGTTTGCGACAGCAACCGAGATACTTCATCAATGATTAATTTATCTAAAAAAAGCACGGCAGATGGGGCCGCACCGCTGATAATGTTGAGTATTATTAAATGGCGGAGTTCTATTGGTGCGGCTTTGATTATCAGGCCCAAGCTGCGCCACAAAGCTTGGAATGTGGTAATTTGGATGGGTTGCATTATTTGTGGGTAGGTGTCGGGTCTACTCATCCCCGGATGGTATATTATAACAGTATTTATTAACTGTTTGTTAAGTATTTAAAATTAAATGCCTTAGTTAGTTTACTCTGTTAATCCGGGTATTTTATTCATCAACTAAAATTTTAGTCGTCCATTAGATACTCTAAAAAGTTCCTAGTGTCCATATAGGTTAAATAATCAGTATAATTATCATAACTTACGTAATTAATAGTATACCCATCGTAAAAAAGCTGGCTTCTGTAAAACCACTGCTCGATTTTATTCGGAAAATTATCGTAATCATAATAATCCTTTAACACTATAGAGTTACATCTGAAGATATCGGGATCAATAAAATCATTATCTTGTTCATCATCTGGTTCATCATCCGGATCAATTTTATCTATAGGCCTGGGATCAAGTAGAGATGTTAATACATTTATAAATGCAGAATCATAAATCTCTCCCAAATTGGCCGTTATTGTAACTTGACCTATACTTTTTCCAGCGATAAATTTACCATCTGAATTTATATTGCCACTTGTTGCACGCCAGATGATATTCCCAGGCATCATCAGATCCCCTTGCTGATCAAATCCTCTAGCAGTAAAAGTTAAATTATGATTAAGCTTAAGTTGTACTTCTTTAGGATAAATTTCTAATCGTCTCAATACAGGAACTACAATAACTTCAACAGAAGCACTAATCTTAGCTGCATTAATAAATAGTTGACCAGCCAAGTCGAGAATCCGAGCGACAATCTTAAAGATGTTTTTCTGTAACCACGCTTCTATATCGAAACCAAGGATATCGGTTTCTTCATTTGTAAAATCTGTTTCTGTATTTTCTGCTTGTTCTGTTTGTTGACCAGTCGTAAAATTACTTTTTAGAAGCTCGACAGCCGACTTGAGAATGAAATTACTTGGGGTAGAATTAACAAATGAGAATACACGATATAAAAGCCTCATGTATATTCCCAAGATTAAGAGTTTAGCCCTTACCCCAGATTCAGATATTTCAGTAACAGTAGCTCTTACCTTAAATGTACCTTTCGCATTATGACCGGCAGTAAAAGTACCGCTTGGGTCAATTTTTCCACCTGTTGTTTCCCAAGATATTTTTCCAGTATCTATTCGATTGCCATATTGGTCTAAGCCTACTGCTGTAAATTTTTGGCATTCACCAGGGTTGAGCTTTACTACTTTTTGAGGATAAATCTCTAATCGTCTTAAAACTGGGAGCAACGTAACTGTAACTGATTGAGTAATTCCTTCGACTGTCGCATTAACCGTAACTTCACGCTTTTCATAACCTCCTATAAAAGTTCCATTGGCGTTAATTCTTCCCCCTTGAGTACATTGCCAATCTACTTGATTAATCTGTATTGGTTCCTCTTGTTGATCAAATCCTATAACATCAAAAGGGAAATTTTCTTCGGGTTTAAGTGCTACTTCCTTGGGAAAAATAGAAAAGTATATCAATACAGAAACTACTGTAATATCAGCAAAGGTACTGATATTGTATTCAGTTGCAGTAGCAGTTACTCTAAACTTACCTTTAGCATTTATGTCAGCTATAAAATTGCCATTTTGGTCAATCGTACCGCCTGTTGCTTTCCAAACTATCCTCCCAACTGCGATTTCACGAACCCACTGATCTAAACCATGAAGCTTGAATTGTTGATGCTGTCCAGGCTTTATTTCTACTTGGTTTGGTGAAATTACTAATGTCGTTAGTTTTGGTGGTCCAACTATAGTGACATCAGCAGAAACGCTTATTTCTCCCAGAGTAGCAGTAACAGTTATTTTCTCCTCTTGATAACTAGCGCGGAACGTTCCATTATTCTGAATTGACCCGCCCGTTGTACTCCAGGCTATTTGTCCAATATTTATGTTGTCACCATACTGATCCTCACCTTTAACTTGAAACTGAAAGCTCTGACCAAACTCTAATAGAGGTATTGAAGATATAATAATTAGTTCTGCTAGCTTCGGAGGTTCAATAATCGTAATTGGGATAACTCGACGAATAGAACGGACTGAAGCGATAATTTCAAAATTTCCTTGCTTGCTTCCAGCTATAAAATTGCCATTTTGGTTAATTGTTCCACCTGCGCTACTTGCTGACCAAGTAATTTTCCCAGTTTGTATGTTGTTATCATACTGATCTACTCCTTTAACTCGAAACTGAAAGCTCTGACCAAACTCTAATTGAGGTATTGAAGATATAATAATTAGTTCTGCTAGTCTCGGAGGTTCTATAATCGTTATTGGAATAACTCGACGAATTGAACTAACTGAAGCTATGATTTCAAATTTACCTTGTTTGCTTCCAGCTATAAAATTGCCATTTGGGTCAATTTTCCCCCCTCCGCTTACTTCCCATAATACAGTTTCCTGCATGGGATTTCTGCGTTGATCTAAAACTTGTGCTGTGAATTGTTGCGTTTTACCAAACTCTAAAGTAATACTAGAGGGAGCAAAAGAAATATCAGTGATTCTAGGAGGCTGAATAATAGTAATTGTGACAGAAGTCTCAAAAAGGCCTATCTTTGCTTTAACTTCAAATCTTCCTTCTCTTTGACCTGCGGTAAATAAACCCTGTTCGATTTTACCACCAGTAGTTTCCCATGTAATATCTTGATGGTTAAAGTTCATCTCTCTATTATTCTGATCTAAAACTTTAACAATAAAATGCTGCTCTTGACCACAAAAGAGTGCTTGGAAAGTTTCATAAATAACAATTTTGCTTAGTTTAGGATAAGAACATCCCTTAATAGCATGAAGTGGTTTTCCGGTTTCTGCCTCCAACAATGTTACCCAATCTTTACCTGCAACAGCAAGAGTTTTTCCATTAGAGCTAATTGCTACAGAGCTAATAAAACCAGAGTCTTCTGGTAAATTATAGATGATTTTATTATAATTATCTCGTAAATCAAATATTTTAATGTTTTGGAAAAAGCCTACTACAAGTATATTTTGATTGACATGATAAGCTAGAGAATTAATTGATTGATTGTGAGAGTAAGTATTGGTGCATTCTAAATTTAGAAGAGGTAGTACAGAAGCATCTCCATTATCTGCTGCGGCCACAATAATCCTACCTAAAACCCAACCCCCTACAGCTATAGGCCCTCCTAATGAAAATCCTGCTATAGTAGCTGCTACATCTACTAAACCTTTACCCAAAACTGAACCTGATTGATTTGAAGACTCTTCATTAGTTTTGGATTGCCAAAATTTGATAACCCCATCACGACTTCCACTAATTAAGGTTGTGTTGCGTGAAGTAATACTTAAAGATTGAATCCAATCCAAATGCCCTTCAATACTGCGTCTGAGTTGACCGCTATCTAAATTCCATAATGTAATTTTATTATTAGTGCTTCCACAAGCGATGACTTTTCCATCATGGCTAATACATAAGATCAAAACACAAAATAGTTCCTTTTCATTTTTTATGGTTTTACTTAGCTTACCTGTATTTAGCTCCCATATTTTGATGGTTTTATCTGCGCTACCGCTAACAATTTTGCCGTGAGCAGCGATAGCAACAGCAGTAATCCAACTAGAATGACCATTGAGCGTCCGAATAACCTGCCCTGTTTTTAAATTCCATACCTTAATAGTTTTATCTGCACCTCCGCTAACTAATATACTTCCACCCGGACTAATAGCCACAGACAAAACCCAGTGCGAATGTCCTTCAATACTACGAATCAGTGCCCCTGTTTGCAAATCCCATACCCAAATTTTTTTCCAACTCCCTCCTACTAAAATAGTATTGCCTGGACTTATTGCTAGACAAGTAATAACATCTGTTGGGCAAGTTGTTAAGTTTTCGGGTGTATTTCCCCTCAAATAAGAATTATCACCCCGAAAAACTCTGTAGGCAAATTGTTTAACTCTGTCTGATTGATCTTTGATTGACTGTTCAATCAATAGTTCTAAACCTTGTTGACCATAATTGAGAGTTTCTGATAAAGCAGCAAGTCTTTCTTGCTCACTTGGACTAGATAACTGCTTCTTAACTTCTTCAATTCTTCTAGACATTCTATTTCTCTCCCAATCATTAACTTTCTGGTTGTTGGGCAGCCACAAGCAACAAATTAGCTAGGTGATAGGGTTCTCCCGTAAATGTGGTGGTAATAAAATTTCATCTAAGTTATCTATGTAGATTATAACAGATGATCGGTTAATCAGTGTAAATGATGATGACATAATTTCTGTTTCTTTATCCTCAAGTTTCCCAGGTTGGTTGAAAATTTATCAGTGCATTACACTTACCCACCGTTAAAAATTTGCTTTGCGGTCAAATTCAACTCTGGAAACACGGCCGATTCAACCCTTTCATCTCCTCGAAACAGCTTAATTTGATACTCGCCATCTACTAGCTGATAAACTGATAAAGTCGGCTGTTTCGGAGAACCAATATAACGGCTACCACCTAAACCCAAATAATCTACAATCCAATATTCAAAAATGCCTAATGCTTCATAGTCAATCATTTTGTGGGCATAATCATCCCGCCAATTAGTGCTGACAACTTCAACAACTAATTTTACGGAATCTCCCTGAGTAATAACTGATTCTCTTTCCCATCGAGACTCATTGGCTGCTACGGCTTGTTTATCTAATACAATTACATCGGGATCGTAGCCAGAGTTATCGCTAAATTTAATTGTACATTCCTTGGGAATAAAGTAAGGAAGCTGTAGTCGCCTGATTTCAAAGCCCAATTCGAGCGACTGAAAACCGGCAATTGCTGAGTGTTTACCAGTTGGATTGGGCATTTCAACAATAACTCCGTTATGTAGTTCATGGTGTCCGTTTTCTGGTTTTCCTTCCAGAAATTCATCAAAAGTTATTAACTTGGATATTGTTTGAGTCATCAGAAAGCCTCTTTAGTGATAGGTCGATGAATAATTATATTTTGAGTTCGATCGAGGGATACGATCGCCCTTTCCATCTCAAACTCTACCAGATCGAGCGATCGCCCTGAATCAATCCCACCATAGCATAAACCGCTTTATGCCAAAACTATCCAAATGTCAAACGCCGCACCGTACCATCATCTGTAAATCGCTGTTAGAACAGGCAAGATGCCTGTTCCACAAAGAATGAATTTCTTGTGGGGTGGGCATCCTGCCCGCCCAGAAAAACCTTATTAAAAAGGGCGCAACATCTCAGAAATATCAAACTATCCAAATGTCAAACGCCGCACCGTACCATCATCTGTAAATCGCTGTTCGCCAACGCCAACAACCTCCACAATAACTTCGCGTTCTGATATCAAAAATTGACCCTCCCGCGCGGCAATTTCAACGATGATTTTTTCCCCTTCCAAATACACCTTGTAATTAGTCGTAGCCCAGACACCTTTTTCATGTTCAAAACTGTGTCCATCGTCCTCATAAAGCGTCCACTCACCAGTTCCGGGCCAAATTCGCATTTTCAATGACTCAAGCGGTTCTTCGCTGACAAATTGCCTCACAGGTTCGATCGCAATTATGCCCCCACCCCGCACGTAAAGCGGCATTCTCTCCAAAGGTGCATCAGCTAAAATGTGCATCGGGCCCTGATAGCATTCACCCGTCCACCAATCGTACCAAGTACCATCCGGCAAATACACAGCGCGGTGTTCAACTCCCGGCCGGTAAACAGGTGCAGCCATCAGCGACGGGCCGAGTAATACTTGATCGTAAAGGTGATAAGTTGCCCGATCGCGCGGAAAGTGATATAGTAACGGTCGCAAAATCGGTGTTCCCGTCGTCGCAGCTTCCCAAAACAACGTGTAAATATAAGGCAACAACTCATAGCGCAAATTGATGTATTCGCGGCAAATCTTCTCAGTGCGAGATCCAAAAACCCACGGTTCGTGCTGCGCCGTACTCATCGCCGAATGACCGCGCATCAAGGGATACAGCATCCCCACCTGCATCCACCGCGCGAACAATTCAGCCGTTGCATTCCCCGCAAAACCGCCGATGTCGCAACCGACAAACGCCACGCCGGAAAGCCCCATATTGCAAAGCATTGGTAGCGACATTTCTAAGTGTTCCCACTGCGATTGATTGTCGCCCATCCACACCGACGAGTAACGCTGAACGCCCGCAAAACCCGATCGCGTCAGCACAAAAGATCGATCGCCAGATCGCAGTTTTTGCAACCCCTCAGCACAAGCTTTCGCCATCATTAAACCGTACAAATTGTGGGTTTCCGCGTGAGTTGTGCGATCGGATTCCGGGCCTTGCGGTGCATCCAGGGGAAAGCTGATGTGTTCGCCGCCGTCGCCAAAAGGCCGTTCTGCGATCGCAGGTTCGTTCATGTCGTTCCAAATCCCCGCAATCCCAATATCTGTCAGAGTTTTGTGCAATTCGCCCCACCACTGGCGCACCTCCGGCCGCAGGAAGTCGGGAAACACCGCTTTGTCCGGCCAAACGTAACCGTGGAATAGCTTTCCCTCTGCGGTGCGGACGAAATAGTCATTTTCCACACCCTCATCGAATACTTCATAATCTGCTTCCGGTTCGTACTTGACACCGGGATCGACAATCGTGACAACCTTAAAACCCGCTGCTTTCAAGTCTGCGATCAGTTTCGCGGGATCGGGGAAACGTTTCGGGCTCCAGGTAAAAACGCGGTAGCCGCGCATATAGTCGATGTCGAGGTGGATGACATCGCAGGGAATCGCCCGATCGCGAAATTGCTTCGCCAACTCGCGCACAACGTCCTCGGATTCGTAGCTCCAGCGGCATTGGTGGTATCCCAGCGCCCATTTTGGCGGAAGTGGCATCCGGCCTGTTAACTGCGTGTAGGTGGCGAGAATTTGGGCGGGTTCCGGGCCGTAAATGATGTAGTAGTCGAGTTCCGGGCCTCTGGTTTCCATCCGCAAAACACCCGGTTGTTCCGCGCCGATGTCGAATTGACTCCAAAATGTAGTGTTGAAGAAAATGCCGTAAGCGCGATCGGGATTCAGGGCGATGTAAAATGGGATCGCCTGGTACATTTCATCGGTGAGGGAATTGTAGTCGAGGGAGTCGGTTGTCCAGTTTGTCTTGACTTCGGAGAGTTTGTCGAGAAAGCCGGTGCGTTGTCCGAAACCGTAGAAGTGCTCGTCTGCTTCGATGCGCTTCCAGCCTGCGGTTGCGCCTGTGCGCCATCCCATATTGCGATCGCAGTCGCTAGCAAAGGGTTTTCCCGATTTGTCAAAGCATTCGATGGAAGTGCGATCGCGCTTTACGGAAATCAATATTTGTGATGTTTCAATTTCTATTTTTTCGTCTGTTTCTCGCACTTCAAATGGTATAATTTCCCACTCTTCGTCAGGGACTGTTATTGAGTGCGATCGGCTTTCTACCCCCCCTTGCCCCCCCTTAGTAAGGGGGGGTTGATATATAATTTCTTGCCCCCCCTTACTAAGGGGGGGTTGGGGGGGGTTTGGGGACATTCGCACTCGGATTAAATTCGGTGCGAGGATGCTGATATTTAGGGATATCTCGCCGCAATTAAAGTGAATTGTGCGATCGTCGGTCTTATTGATAGATTCTACCGAACCGATTGTTGACCAAGGCTGTTCAGTAGTTTGGAGATTTCCGAAGTATTGCGGCATATACGATTTGGTAATTGGCAATTAGTAAACCGATAGTGCAAGCCGCACTTGACTGCCGTCATCTAGCTAAAGGAAGAATATAACTTGTCAGCATTTCAAGTAAATGGACAAAGGCGGTGAAATATACTTCAGCGATACCGTGGCTAGCCGAATAAGCTACTATAAAAAATGAAACAGGTATCCATAAATTAAGTGGAAAATAACTGAGCCTTTGCACCATTTTTTATTTTAACTCAGG
>NZ_JAUBUB010000064.1:0-22426 GCF_036705265.1 Microcoleus sp. B4-C2 | reverse complement strand
CTTTATGAACAGGCAAGATGCCTGTTCCACAAAGACTAAATTTTCTTGTGGAACAGGCATCTTGCCTGTTCTTGATACCGTGGCTAGCCGAACAAGCTACTATAAAAAATGAAACAGGTCTCCATAAATTAAGTGGAAAATAACTGAGCCTTTGTACCATTTTTCATTTTAAATCAGGCTTTATGAACAGGCAAGATGCCTGTTCCACAAAGACTAAATTTTCTTGTGGAACAGGCATCTTGCCTGTTCTTGATAACGCCTCAATTGTGAATTTTTCTCTTCCTTCGCCTCGAAAGCGGTTCATTATATCCTGCAAAAAACAAAGTGGAGCTTTCGCTTCACAATTACGAAATCTCCACTTTTATCACTCTTCTAGTGGCTGCAAAAACCCTCTTGCCTTCACTCGATTTTACTTGTACAAAACAGCCTCTTTCAAAGTCGCGATCTTACCTAGCGCTTCATCGAGATCCTCTTGGGACGCGCCGTGGGCAACTATTGCATCGGTCAAATGCTTCACAATTGCATCAAAGTGTTCAGGCTGTAAATTCAAACCTGCGTGTGCTTTCTCCATTGAACGGCCTGAGTATTGCTTGGTGCCGCCAAGGGCATAGGAGATAAAAGCAGTTTGATGGCGGCGCTGCTTTTCCATGTCTGTATGATCGAAGAAGTGGCTCACTATCTCGTCAGCCAAAACATCGCGGTAAAAATCATCGACTATCTCTTTAATGGCTGGCTCTCCACCCATTTTTTCGTACAATGTTGTTGCCATATCGTTTCAGCGAGTTATTTTTTTTCCCTTACTCTTTAATTATAGCTGGCAGCTTGGCTTTTTTCCACTGTGAAATGTTAATTTAATCTGAAATAATTACTGAGTAACTGTTGCGACTGCTGGTATTTCTTAGACCACATTCTCTAATTGTAAACTTTATTAACGTTCTCTCGCCAGTTAGATATTGTCGATCGCCCTCCCAGCAGTTTTACCTAATGCACGGATTGCTGGTTTTAGCAAGATGTTTCCTATACACCACCAACACGCATCTGTTTTCCAGCTAGCAAACTCAAGAAATCGGTGATAAAACAGAGGCAGGCTGCGATCGCGGAAATTGCGATCGCCCCTGCAATTGGACAAGTTAAAATAAATGGGCGATCGGCTTCCCAGCAGCATCATGTATAATCAAACTGCAAATATAATCGAATCACCACAACGATCGCCTGTATACTGATATTCTGCCGTTGCTAGTCGGTTGCGAGACTTCCGGGCGATCGCCCGCAGTTAAGAAAAACCTTTGACTTAAGTACGCGGACACAAATAAACATTATTATCTCATTGCGAGAAACGAAGCAATCCCAAGTCTGAGCGATTGCTACATTTCTATCTGCTGTTTCCTTGAACTTTGATGATTTTTGAGTGCCTTGAAATACTATAGCCAACATCCTAACGCTTTCTCGATCGACTACCTCAACGACTTGCGAGGAGCAATTCTAGCCTCCCCTTATCTAGCAATCAACAACCTCAATCGCGATTTCATTGGCACAAAAGGGTTTTCCGTCGTGTTTCAACGTGCGGAAATCGCCGAAGTAGAACGGCGGTTTCCCTTGTTCAAACCCTATCTAGACCAAGCATTACAGCCTGAATGCAATGCTTTTTACCTCAACCCTTTGTTGCTGGGTGAAGGTTCCCGCGTCGATCCGCATATCGATCGATCTTTGCGATCGTACTGCAAAACTGTGGAACCTCCCGCAGCCGTCAGCGTTTTATACGTGCAAGTACCGCCGAACTTGCAAGGGGGAGAATTGATACTGCGGCGCAACAAACAGCAAGTCGGCCAGATTAAGCCACAAGCCAACTCGCTGATCTATTTTCAAGGAGATTTGACTCACTCTGTCAACGCTGTTAAAAGTACCGGGACTCGTTTGAGTTTGGTTTGCGAACAGTACAGTTTGAGCGAAACAGAATTGCAAGATATTCCAGGATTCACAGTGGAATCTAGGGCCGCGAAAGCAAAAATTAAGTAATGTTTATTCGCTCCTGGAAGGGTGATAAATTCAGGACACGCTTAACCCGCCGCTTGCATCAAGGGTTCAATCACCGCCAACTTATGTGCTAGGAGATTATCCATAACAACTACTGCGATCCGAGTGGCTTAAGACCGAGCATTATGGGCGATCGGCTTAAGTAAAATCAAGTATAATGTTAGAGTTACTGAATTGTTATATGGTTAGAGTAATTTATAACATTCCTAATGGAGCAGAGGAACTTAAGTGGCAAAAATAGAAGGATTTAGGGTAATAAATTACCGCTCGCTGCGTGATATTACTATGGGCAAGCTGTGGAATACGCAAAATGCCGAGGAACTAACGCCAATGACAGCCGTTATCGGTAAAAATGGTGTTGGGAAAAGCACGCTTTTCGACACTTTTGGCTTTCTTGCAGACTGCTTAAAAGGGGGAGTAGAAGAAGCCTGTGATGCCCGTGGGCGGGGAGGTTTCGAGAGAATTCGCTCGCAAGGACAAAAGGGAAGTGTTGAGTTTCAGATTTACTATAAAGAGGATCGTAACGCTCGACCAATCACCTATGATTTGGCAATAGACCTTGACTCTTCTGAAAGACCATATGTAAAAAAAGAAAGACTTAGACAACGGAGAAAAAACGAAAAAAAAGGACAACCTTATTCTTTTTTGATTCTGAATGAAGGTAAGGGTTTAGCATGGAAAGGTGAAGAAGGAGGCCAGCTACTTGATGAAGATCGAGGAGAATTTGATGTAAACAATTTAATAGAAAACATCCAGATCGGTGAGACATCAGAAGAAAGTAAAGAAAAGGAAATAGTTGAACTTGACGACAAGCGAAAACTGGGAATTGCTACTTTGGGAGCCCTCAAACAACACCCAAGAATTTCCGCATTTCGTAGATTTATCGAAGGATGGTATCTCAGCTATTTCACACCAGACGCTGCCCGTAGCTTACCTCTGGCTGGGCCACAAAAACATTTGAATATTCATGGAGATAATCTAGGAAATGTGGTTCAATTTATGGAGAGAGAGCATCCTAAGAAATTCCAATCAATTCTGCAAAAAATATCTAGTAAGATTCCAGGGGTGGAAAAGATTAGCACCGCAAAAAGTCCAGACGGTAGACTTCTGCTGCAGTTCAACGATCGAGGTTTTCAAGAACCATTTTATGCTCAACAAATGTCAGACGGAACACTGAAGGTATTTGCCTATCTCCTTCTTTTAGAAGACCCCTCACCACCGCCATTTTTGTGCATTGAAGAACCAGAAAACGGACTTTACCATAAGCTTTTAGAAACTCTAGCCCGAGAATTTCGAGATCACGCTACAGCTCGAAGAAGTGGATCGCAAGTATTTGTTACAACACATCAACCCTATTTTGTAGATGCTCTTAACCCTGAAGAGGTTTGGGTACTTGAAAAGGGCGAGGATGGTTTTTCTACAATCAGACGAGCTAGCGAAGATTCTCTCATTAATAACCTTGTTTCTGAAGGATTGCCCCTTGGCGGACTTTGGTACAGCGATTATCTAGATAAAAGGTGAATAAATGCACTTTGAGATACTTGTCGAGGATATTTCTGGAAAAACTGCTCTTGAAATTCTTATACCAAAGATTATTAGCACCGAACAACACACATTTGAGATCCATCCTTACAAAGGAATTGGACATATTCCTAAAGGTTTAAAATCTGCTTCTGAAACCAAAAAACGAATTCTGCTCGACCAGCTTCCGCGACTTGTTCAAGGTTACGGCAAAACCTTCTCTAAATATCCTCCTGATTGCCCTGCTGTCCTTATTGTAATTTGCGATCTTGATGACCGATGCCTCAGTACGTTTCGCAAAGAACTACTAGATATTGTAGATAAGTGTAATCCTCAGCCAAAGACGCAATTTTGCATAGCAATTGAAGAAGGAGAAGCATGGTATCTAGGCGATTTAGCAGCAGTTAAGGCAGCTTATCGGAGAGCAAAAGAAGCAGTCCTAAATTCTTACACCAATGATAGTATCTGTGGGACGTGGGAGAAGTTAGCTGATGCGGTGTTTTCCGGTGGTAGCAAAGAATTGTCTAAACTTCCTTGGCACGAAGTTGGTGAAGAGAAGTCAAAGTGGGCTGAGAAGATTGCTCCCCTCATGGACGTAGATAATAATTTGTCACCAAGCTTCTGTTATTTTCGAGATAAACTTCGAGACTTAACGAGTCAGTAAAGAAACCGGGTTTTTTTATTGGGAATCGCCTAGTGCAACGAAGTAGACTCGTAAAAAAACCCGGTTTATAGACACCCGTGCCTAAGTCCTGCCTAACTACCAAAATCGGAATAATAGCCAAACTTTTGATGAGTAACAGCCTATACAGCTAGTTTAGCGGGAAAAACTCAGCTTAAGATTCCCACAAACAGCGAACAACGTCAAAGATGAAAATACAACGATGCAAAGCATTTTCGCTCGACGCAGGATGTCGGAGTCAATGAAGCTGCTGGTTTGGTAAAATGCCAGAGGCGATCGCCTCACCAATAAAAACCACCAGATTAATTTAAACTGATTAAAAATTAGGCTGCGAAAATCCGATGATCCACAAGAAGAACCGCAAAAAGTTACCCTTATTAGCAGCGTTCTTAGTCTCGCCATTTATTTCTTGGTTCCTGAGTGCGATCGCCCTATTTCTCAGTCTCTGGGTCATCATACCAGCACCCACGATGTTCCTGTACCCTTTGGCGGTGGGAGCACCAGAAATCAGTCCTTGGTTGGTTGGTATCAATACGATCGCCCTTCTGCTGAACCTGCTCAGACGGCATCAAGGCAAAGTCTACATTATTTTGTCAATTTGTAACCTGTTCGCCCTCATCCTGGGCCTGCTACCCCTGATTCAGTTCCCAGCAGCCAATGCAGCGGTAGCTACCCAAATGCAAGCAGTTTTAGGGGAAAATTATTTAGCAGCGATTCCTCAAGCCGATCGCGCGCAGCTACGCCCTCAACCGTTTATCCTCGGAGATACGTTCCGAGGAATTCCGATTAGAGACGTTAGGATCGATCGGGCTATTGGATTTGCCAACCCTGACGGAGTTTCACTGCAACTAAACCTTTATCGGCCGATGGAAATTGGCAAATATCCAGCGATTATCACACTCTACGGGGGAGCTTGGCAAAGAGGAAATCCCGATTCCAATGAGGAATTCAGCCGCTACATGGCCGCCCAAGGCTATTGTGTGGTTGCAATTGATTACCGCCACGCTCCCAAGTATCAATTTCCTGCTCAGCTTGAGGACGTACAAGCCGCTCTTTCCTATATCAAAACTCATGCTGCTGATTGGGAAATCGATCTCGATCGAATTGCTTTGATGGGAAGGTCTGCAGGTGCCCATTTAGCAATGCTAACTGCTTATGATTCTAGTGTGCTTCCAGTTCGAGCCGTGGTCAACTATTACGGGCCAAATGACCTGATTCGGGGATACAATGACCCACCTTTTCCTGATGCCATAAATGTTCGAGCCGTCTTGCGCGCCTTTCTGGGAGGAACGCCAGATGAACTCAACGAGCTTTACCGTCGGGCTTCTCCCATCAATTATATTAAACCGAATCTTCCCCCTTCTCTACTGGTTTATGCAGGCCGCGACCATATCGTTCAGCCCAAGTTTGGTCGATCGCTCTACGAACGATTCCGAGCCACGGGCGATTCCCTACGGGATAGCTTCGCTTCACGGGCTATTTTGCTCGAAATTCCTTGGGCTGAACACGCCTTTGATGCAGTTTTTAATGGGCCGAGCAATCAATTAGCTTTGTACTACACAGAACGCTTTTTGGCTCATGCTCTAAAGTCTTCGGATTACCAAGGAGTTAAATAAAAATTATCAACTTACTCATTTAGGCTCAATAAACTGCGGCTATAACAGTTTAATAAGTTCCCAAATCTCCTAAAGATTTCTACAGCAAATTGTCGCACCAAATTTTAGAAGAGTTGCCAGACTTTATTTATCATATAGCAGTTCTTAAGAAAGTGAGGTATGCCCTATGCCCTATGCCCTATGCCCTATGCCCTATGCCCTATGCCCTATGCCCTATGCCCTATGCCCTATGCCCTATGCGAGTACGATCGCCCTTAGTTTGAGCGCCCCGCGTCCTGTTACACTGAAACCCTGCGGTTGTGTGCGCTTGGTGCGATCGACCTTTCTGAAAAAAACCTAAAATTCTGTAGCCTACAATACATTTATTTGGTTAATGATTGTTTAAACTCTCCAAGTGTAGATTGTGTACTCTCCATAATTCTCCAAAACTCCTAAACGAGTGCGTTGTTTGCTGGACTGCGATTTATCGATCGTCGAACCGTTAAAAACCATAAGTAGTTTTGACCTGAATTCATCGGAATTGATTCGCACAAAATTTTTGAGCTGACCAGGGTAAAGATTAATTACTAAATTTGTGCAGTGCAGACATCTATAATGTTGACTCAAGTTTGTACAGGCTCTTGCCATCTATCTTCTTGCTAATAACCGAAATCCAACCGCATCTCACACTGGATTCTCACGCCCGGTGGACGGCGAAGTGATTGCGCCTCGCTCATCCAATCTTGTAGAGCCTGCCAAAAAAGGCATTCTCGCAAAAGTTAGCTTTGACAAAAAATGTTGGGTAAATCTCATATGTTGCACCATTCTCAATTAGCCTTTTATGAACAGGCTGGACGGCCTGTGAAGCGAGAAAATTGATCTCTTGTGGAACGGGCATCTTGCCCGTTATTGAGAATGGTGCAAAATCTTAGGTAAATCCAACATATTCGTCAATCGTTAGACTTTTGCTAACATCTATTTTTTCTCAACTACTCGTCCCGCAATACCAATAAAAATAACCATGAGTGGAAACGAATCGCGCGTTCAAGCAATTTCTCAAATCGTCAACCGCAAACTGATGCCTAGTCGGCCTCCCAAGCGGCTAGAAGATATGTGGGCAACAGACGTTTTTACTCTGAGCAAGATGCAAGAAAGTCTGCCCAAAAGCATTTTCAAATCAGTAAAAAACACCGTTCAAACCGGCCAAAAACTCGATGCTTCCGTAGCTGATGTAGTTGCAGTAGCAATGAAAGATTGGGCTATTTCCAAAGGAGCCCTCTACTACGCCCACGTATTCTACCCGCTAACCAACGGCACCGCCGAAAAGCACGACGGTTTCATCTCAGTGCAAGGCGACGGTTCCGTCATCTCAGAATTTGCAGGCAAAGTTCTCGTACAAGGCGAACCCGATGGCTCCTCATTCCCCAACGGCGGCATTCGCTCGACTGCGGCCGCTCGCGGATATACAGCCTGGGATGTCACCAGCCCTGCTTATGTCATGGAAACAGACAACGGCATGACATTGTGCATTCCCACTGTTTTCATCTCCTGGACAGGTGAAGCCTTAGACAAGAAAACGCCGCTTTTGCGTTCCATTGCCGCCATGAATAAAGCAGCAAGCCGAGTGTTAAAGCTATTAGGCAATACCGAAGTTGCTCCGGTAAATTCCAGTTGCGGTTCCGAACAAGAATACTTCCTGGTAGATGCCAATTTCACCAACAACCGCCCCGATTTACTGCTAGCAGGTCGCACCCTGTTTGGCAAACCTCCTGCCAAAGGTCAGCAATTTGACGACCACTATTTTGGAGCGATTCCAGAGCGCGTTCAAGTCTTCATGCAGGAAGTAGAAGAAAGAATGTACCGGCTGGGAATTCCTGCCAAAACCCGCCACAACGAAGTAGCTCCCGGTCAGTTTGAAATTGCACCAGTTTTTGAAGCGGCAAACGTCGCCAGCGACCACCAACAATTAACCATGACAATTCTCCGCAACACTGCGAAGAAACACGGTTTTATGTGTTTGCTGCACGAGAAGCCTTTCGCCGGCATTAACGGTTCTGGCAAACACGTCAACTGGTCGATCGGCAATGCCACCCAAGGAAACTTATTAGACCCAGGCGATACACCGCACTCGAACATACAATTTCTAGTTTTCTGCGGCGCTGTGATTCGCGGAGTTCACAAATACGGGCCGCTATTGCGCGCGGTAGTTGCTACTGCCAGCAACGACCACCGATTGGGTGCAAATGAGGCTCCACCAGCAATTATCTCTGTCTATTTGGGTTCGCAATTAGAAGATATCTTCGGGCAAATTAGCCGGGGAGAAGTTAAGGACTCTAAAGGTCGGGGAATTATGAACTTAGGTGTAGAAACACTGCCTACTTTCATGAAGGATGCTGGAGACAGAAACCGGACTTCGCCCTTTGCTTTTACTGGAAACCGGTTTGAATTCCGGGCAGTAGGTTCCGGTCAGTCTGTTTCCGGGCCACTGGTGGCGATGAATACAATTCTTGCAGATTCTTTGGACTGGATTGCTAACAAATTAGAAAGCGATTTGGCTAAGGGAACTGAACTGAATGCTGCCATCCAAACCATTCTCAAAGAAGTGATGGACGAGCACGGTGCGGTTGTATTTGGTGGCGACGGCTATTCCGAAGAATGGCACAAAATGGCCGTTGAGGAACGGGGTTTAGCTAACTTGCGGACTACGGCAGATGCTTTACCCGTGTTGAAGGAAGGATACATTGAAGACTTGTTTGAAAAGACAGGTGTTCTGACTCCCGTTGAATTGGAAAGCCGTTACGATGTTTATGCTGAGCAGTATTTGCTGGCAATTGAAGTCGAAGCAAAACTGGTAATCAGCATCGCAAAAACCATTATTTACCCCGCAGCGGTGAGGTATTTAGCGGAACTTTCCGGCACGATTTCTAAATTGAAAGAGATTGGGATTGAACTGGAAAAGGAAACTGCCGAAAAAGTAGCGGTCTTGCTTAAGTCCATGATGGATACTGCAAGCAAGTTGAGCGCTGCTTTGAGCAAGCACGATTTTGCTTCGACAGAAGACCATATGCAATATGCTTCGCAAACAATTCGTCCTTTGATGGATGAGGTTCGCCAGTATGCGGATGCCCTGGAAGGTGAAGTGGCTGATGATTTGTGGCCTCTGCCTACTTATCAAGAAATGCTGTTTGTTAAGTAAGAGCAAACAAATTCGGTTAATTGCAGGTTAGAGTTGTAAGGACACGGCAGTGCCGTGTCCTTACTTGTTTTTGAGCTTAAATGAGTGTTAAGCTGTTGCGGCATTTAAATTGTATGTCAAAAAAAAATAAAGTCTTGTGGGGAGTAGGGGCCCTAGCGTCCCGCCCGCCCTGAATATACAATTTAAAGGCGGGACAGCTTACGCTGAATCTGTCAGAGTCATTAAATGCGAGCGAGAGTAAGAGTTTTGAAGATGGTTGAGATAGCCTTCAACAAATTTATCGGCGTAGAAAAAGTAACCTTGCTGCGAAAAGCTATTATGCTGATTCAATCTCTCTTGAAACACATGACTCTGGTGGCTCTAGCTCTGGTTTTTGCGATCAGTTGCAGTCGATCGACTCCGAACGTAGACTCTGCCCCTGAAGCCACCACCTCTAGCAGCTTTAGAGTGGCCATGCTCACCACAGGCGCCAAAGACAACCAAAGTTGGGATCAAGCTTGCTTTGAAGGATTGAATCTAATCAAAAATAAATTTAATGCTGAGGTAGACATTACTGACAGTATTGACGGTGAAAATAGTGAACCTATCATTCGCAAATATGCCCAGTCCGGCTATGACCTGATAATTGCCGCCAGTGGTGCCTATTCCACAACTGCCGAAAAGCTCGCTAAAGAATTTCCACGCACGAAATTTGCCCTGATTACAACGCATCCAGGGAATAACAGAAATTTAGGGGCTGTTGCTTTTCGATCGGGTGAGGTGGGATACCTCACAGGCGCTTTGGCTGCGATGAAGACCAAAAGCAATAAAGTTGGCTATATTGTGGGTGAACCTTATCCCGTTTACCAAGAAGAAGAAGCATTGTTTAGGCGGGGAGTGAAAGCCACGAATCCCTCTGTTCAAGCCTCGACTGCTTTTCTCGATTCTTGGGTTGATACGGAAAAAGCCACCAAAATTGCCACGGATATGGTTGCCTCTGGAGTAGATGTTTTGACTTTCAACGCGGGTGAGGCAGGGTTAGCCGCCCTAATAGCCGTTTCGCAAAAGCCAGGAGTCTTTGTGATTGGTAGGACAAAGGATCAGTATGAAGTGGCTCCTGGCAAAGTCCTCACTAGCGTTCTGCAGGACATTCCCAATCTGGTGCTAAATGTGGCAGTGTTAACCCAGCAAGGTCGCTGGGAAGGAAAACTTTACAAGTTTGGGCTCAAGGAAAAAATCTACGACTTTGCCCCTTTCCGTGGTAGTCTCACGTCTCAGGAAGAGGACACTTTCAAGACCATCCGAGAAGCTGTGACGACGGGCCAAATTGATGTTTCTCCTTAGTGCGCCGATTAATTGATTTACCAATATTGATCCTTAAGTCCGATGCAAAATCAACGCAACGATCGCGCTCTGCCGATTGCCAAAAGCTCCCCTTCACATCTCTGGCAACGCTTCTTTTCTATTGCACATCAGCTCCGCTATGGTTTGATATTTTTGGTTCTCCTGAGCTTACTGCCCACAGGTGGCTTGCTGATCTACCTCAGCTTTCAGGCCCAGATCCAGCAATCGCGATCGCTCCAACAAGCGCGTAGCCAGACAGCAGGAGGGCAGATTGATAATTATCTAGATGACTTGAAACGAAAACTGAGCTATTTAGCTAGGGTCAAAGGACTCACCAACTTTCAATCTCAAGTGCAGCAGAGCCTGTTGGAAGGGTTGATTCGTCATAATGATGCTTATGAAGCCGTTGCCATTTTGAATAGGAAGGGACAAGTTGTTGCGTCAGTTTCACCCTATAAACCGCTTCAATTAGAAAATCCAGCCAATTCGCCACTGTTTATTCGTGCCTTCAAACAGCAGGAAGATTATGTCAGTCCTGTAGAAATTAATCCTCAAACCAACCAACTAACAACCATTATGGCGGTTCCGATTCGGAATGATCGAGATGAGGTGGATGGGGTGCTATTAGCAGAGATAAATCTCAACTTTCTCTGGTTTATTGTTTCCCAAACGGAGGTTGGCAAGACGGGTTATGTCTATGTAGTTGATGAGCGTAATTTTCTCATTGCTCAAAAGGGTAGTAAGCCAGAAACGTTTCAGCTTCAAGATATTTCTAAGCGTCCCTTTTTTCAATTTTTGAAAGCATCGGAAGATACTAAGCACCTTAATGTTTATCTGGGTCTAAAGCAGGTAGAAGTATTGGGAGCCAGTACCTTAGTTCGGAGCGTGAATTGGACGGTGGTTGTAGAACTGCCAACGGCTGAGGCCTATGCTCCCGTTTACCAAATGCTCTCAATTATGGGAGGCTCATTGACGCTGGTGACGATCGTCGCTGTTGGCATTGGGTATCTATTTATTCGGCAAATTGTGGTGCCGCTACAGCGCTTAACCACGGCAGCTACTGAACTCAGTGCGGGGGAATTAGAGACGCGGGTCAACATCGACAGCCAAAACGAATTGGGGACATTGGCGATCGCCTTTAACAATATGGCAACTCAGTTAGAGGAACTGATTACAGCAGTTGAAGTGGAACGCAATTTTGTTTCAGCCATTCTTGAAATTGCAGGTGCCCTGGTAGTTGTGCTCGACCCGCAGGGACAAATCGTTCGCTTTAACCGAGCTTGCGAACAAATGACTCATTACTCGTTTAGTCAACTGAAGGGGCGCTACTTTTGGGACTTGTTCCCGAACTCAGACTTAGCTAGACAAGCCAAAACTACTTTTGAGTCTTTAAAAGCTGGTAATTTTCCGCTGCAGTATGAAGGCAGTTGGGTGAGTAAAGATCAACAACTTAGACTTATTGCCTGGTCAGATACTGCTTTAGTCGATGATCGAGGTGAAATTGAGTACATCATCAAAACAGGGATTGACATTACTCAACGGAAACAGGCAGAAGAAGAACTCAAAGCGTCGGAGCAGCGGCTATCTTTTTTATTCTGCCAAACTTCACTGGCAGTTGTGGAATGGGATTTAAACTTAAAAATCACTGCCTGGAATCCAGCGGCCGAGAAGATTTTTGGTTACACGGCGAAAGAGGCGATCGGACACCATCCCCCAGAATTAATTGTGCCTGCGCCGACCAGAAAGACTGTCGATCGAGTTATGAACGAGCTGTTGATTGAGACCGGAGGACGCTACAGCGTCAACGAAAATCTTACGAAAGACGGCAAAACCATTATTTGCGAATGGTTCAATACGCCTTTAGTAGGGGATGGTGGAGAGATTCTTGGAGTTGCATCCTTGGCACTGGATGTTACTGAGCGCAAGCAAGCCGAAACTGCGTTAAGGCAAGCAAAAGAGGAAGCTGAGGTTGCACTCAAAACCTTACAGCAAACTCAGGCACAGCTTATTCAGGCAGAGAAAATGTCTGGTTTGGGGCAACTTGTTGCTGGTGTTGCTCACGAAATTAATAATCCAGTCAACTTTATCTATGGCAACCTGAGCCATACTGCGGACTATACGCAAAATTTACTAAAGTTGATTCAGCTTTACCAGCAAACCTATCCAACTAATACCGAAATTCAGGAAAAAATTGAAGAGTTCGAGCTGGACTTCATTAGTGAAGATTTACCCAAAATCCTGACTTCAATGAAGGTAGGAGCCGATCGCATTCGTGAAATTGTCCTGTCGCTACGAAACTTCTCGCGGCTGGATGAGGCAGAAATGAAGCCAGTTGATATCCACGAGGGAATTGACAGCACATTGATGATTTTGCAAAATCGACTGAAGGCGAAACCGGATCATCCTGCTATTGAAATTGTTAAAGATTACGGCGACTTACCTCTGGTAGAGTGCTATGCCGGACAGTTGAACCAGGTCTTTATGAATCTTCTGGCAAATGCGATCGATGCTTTAGAAAACTACGACAATCAGCGTTCTCGAAAAGACATCCAAACAAATCCCAGTCGCATCACTATTCGGACGAAGCTAGTCACAAAGGAAACTGGGCCCAATTGTTCTAAAAACGTGGTGATTCAAGTTCAAGACAATGGGCCAGGGATGACGGAAACTGTTAGACAACAGGTGTTCAATCCCTTCTTCACCACCCAACCAATTGGTAAAGGAACTGGATTAGGACTATCCATCAGCTATCAAATTGTAGTTGATAAGCATGGTGGCTTACTCCAGTGTTTCTCTCAACCCCATCAAGGAGCAGAGTTCCGCATTGAAATTCCTGTGTTACAAAGCGGTGCTGTAGCACTCGTGGGTAAATAACTGCGATCGCATTCTCTGAAGTGGTTGTCACCCCGTCTGAACCAGGAGGCGAATGAGTAGCAAGGGAGACGATCGCCGCCAAGTGATTCAATACCAGCAGATCGCCCCCAACCACCTCAAAACCGACTTAATATCACCCGGTAATCAAACGATTTTCTCGCTAGAAAGTTCGCCACTAGCAGGAGGCTCTACTGTATCGCCAAAGGCAACCCGCAGAAAAGGCGGCGCTAAAAATGTCGTCAGAATCACCATGATAATAATCGAGACTTCTAACGGTTTATCCAAAATCCCACTCGCCGAACCGATGCCAGCAAAAACTAACCCGACTTCGCCCCGAGGAATCATCCCCACTCCGATCGCCAATCGATTGATTCCCGGCAGACCAAACACCACCCAACCAGTAATCAGCTTGCCCAAAATCGCAACCACAATCAAAAATACGGCAATCAAAAGGCCAGCCCGATTATCCGGCACTGTTGGGTTCAAAACCCCCAAATCCGCGCGAGCTCCCACGGTTACAAAAAAGATGGGAACCAGCAAATCCGCGATCGGCTTCACCAGTTCATCCAACTCGTTGCGGGCATCGCTTTCATCCAACACCAAACCAGCCGCAAACGCACCCAAAATCGCTTCGAGATGAATTGCGTTGCCCAGAAAAGCCATGAAGAAAGCAAAGACAAATGCCGGGATGACTATATTGCCGCGAGTTTTGAGTTTCTCCACCACCGCAGTGAAGCTTTTGTTGAAGATGCCGCCCAACAGAATAGAACCCAACAGAAACGCAGTTGCACTGACAATCAAATAGATGACATTAACAACATCAATTTCACCGGTTTTCGCTAAACTGGCGACAACAGCCAGGACAATAATTCCTAGCACATCATCAATCACCGCTGCACCAACAATGATTTGACCTTCTTTAGATTTGAGTTGTCCTAATTCCGACAAAACTTTGGAGGTAATTCCGATGCTGGTTGCCGTCAAAGCAGCCCCCGCAAAAATCGCCGGAATCGCCGCCGTGTGGAAAATTATCATCAAGCCCGCAGTACCAGCGGCAAAGGGAACTGCCACGCCGGCACAGGCGACAACGACGGCTTGAACCCCCACTTCTTTGAGTTGTCTGATATCCGACTCTAAGCCAATTTCAAACAGCAGAATAATCACGCCTATTTCAGCCAGCACTGAAATGACTTCACTCTGCGATTCAAACACACTGGTGAGGGCGGCAGGAGACAGATGATTAATCGATTGCACAACTGTCATAATCCCTGAGTCTGAGGCTGACAGCCCTGCTTCGGGAAAAATGACCAGGTGTAAAGCAGATACGCCAACAATTACCCCTGCTACAAGTTCACCCAAAACCGGTGGCAAATCGAACTTTTTAGCCGCTTCCGCGCCTAATTTACTGGCGAGATAAATCACTACCAAACTGAGCAAAACTCCGCTCAGAACGATCGGCGAATTTTCGGCTTCGACTGTTGCTAACAAAGGTATGGGAGCAACTAGGGATGCCATACCAGAACTTAAAGCTGTAATTGTATGGTTCAAAAACATGGTTACGATGATGGTAAGAAATACGATTCTACGCTGACTGTTGACTGTGAGTCGGAAAATTGATAACTGTTACATATTGGGTAGCCAGTTAACTCGACATGATTATCAAGCAAAGCTTGAAGAACCCAAATCTGGGGGTACATCCTGCCACCGCCCTTGTCCGACTGCTTGAATTGCTTCTTTTAGCAAGATATCGCCGGTATAAATTGCCCTACCGACGATCGCACTTTTGACACCAATTGGTTCCAAAGCCAGCAAACTCAATAAATCGGCGATCGAACTAACGCCACCGGAAGCAATCACCGGAATCGAAATAGCGTTAGCAATTTCGCGTAAAGAGTCCAAATTCGGCCCTTCCATAGTACCGTCACGGTGAATGTCGGTGTAAATAATTTCAGCCGCCCCTAACTCGGCCATTTTTTGCGCCAATTCTGTCGCTAAAACTTCCGAAGTTTCTAGCCAGCCTCTAGTAGCAACTTTACCATTTCTGGCGTCGATGCCAACCAGAATTCGATCGGGAAATTCGGCGGACAATTCGCCGACTAATTGGGGTTGTTCGACGGCGACAGTGCCGAGAATGACGCGGCGGACGCCTAAATTGAGGATACCAGCAACCGAGGCGCGATCGCGCATTCCGCCACCTACTTGACAAGGAACGTCTACTGATCGGACGATCGCTTCAATGGCTGCTTGGTTGACTGGATGACCGGCTTTAGCGCCGTCGAGGTCTACTAAATGCAGCATTGTCGCGCCTTCATTTACCCACTGTCTCGCGACTTCGACGGGGTTGTCGTTAAAAGTTTGAGACTTCGCGTAGTCTCCCTGATATAATCTGACGCATTTTCCATCCAATAAGTCGATCGCTGGAATTACATTCATGATTTTTGCTCAAATTGCTAATTATACCAGTTAAAAAACACAATGCAACTTTAACATCCCACCCATACATAATCATTTATTATAAATTTTATAAGCTAAAGTAAAACATTATTACCATTCGTTAATACCATTTATCTTTGACATTCGCAGCCGCTATTTAAATGAAACATAATCGCCGCAGAAAGCGTTGACCATAAAGGAGTATTGACATCGGCTTGTTGCAAAGCTTCGGCCGTCCAGTCGTTGCAAGTTTTCCAAATAGAGTAACTGCCTTTTGCTTCATAAAAACTATCGCTGTTGCCGTAGCCGTAGCTAATTTTAATTTTATTACCTGCTGCGTCTAATTGGAATGAATTTTTAATAAATTTTACCAGTGTCAGATAATTTTCGCCGCTAATTTTTACACATTTGGTTTCTATACTTTGGGGGAAAACCCGATAACTTTGAACGTGTAGGGTAGACGGAGTAGGGAGAAATAGAGCTTTGAAAGCTGTAACTGGGTTGATACTTGCTGATGTGGGAGTTTCCAACATAAAAGCTCGATCTCCCCAGCCAAAAGACAAATATTTATAATCATAATTCGCATCCCGCCCTATTTCTATTAGCGGTAAAAATTGATTCCAGTCAAAATATTTATTTTTAACTGGAACAATGATTTCGGTGTGAATGCCTTGGCTGGAAACGTATAGAGACATGGTGCAATCTGCTTGCGAGTAATTTCCCCACTTTGTGGGAGTGAGATAGCCAATTGTTAGGAAAGCGCTTAAAGATAAGATGACAATTCCTAAGCGCTGTATGCTTTTTCTCATTTTAACCGTGGGTTTCAAATTCTGGCTTCTGAGGGCGGGCGCTGCATCTTTGTGGGAAAGAATTCTTGCAAGGCAGAATTGCGCTGTTCCGGGGTTTCCTTCGCCCAATTCGACAAACTTTCGTAGAAAAAGAACGACACGCCAGCGAAATCTCTTTTTCGCACTTCTTGCACTTGTTCTTGAATTTGTTTGAGGGGAACAGAATTATTTTTAAGACCTGTTAAAATGCCGATCGCAGTTGGAATATTAAGTTTAGCCAGTTTAACTTCTTCCCGTTCCAGTTCGGCACTAAAACGCTTGATATCGCTGCGATAAACCTGCAACACAATTTCGTCGATGTAGCCGCGTCTTTCCCAGGTAAACCAGTCCTGCAAGTGGGCGGGTAAAGAAAAGTGAAAAGGGTTGGGAGATAAGCTGACAATACATTTTTCTTTGCGGGATTTGATGTCGCGGGAAACTCTGCCCACGAAGTCGTTGATTTTGTCAGCGCGCCAGCGCACCCAGAAGGTTTCGCGGGGGTCGTTGGAGGGAGGACTTTTGATTTGTTGCTGATACATTGACACGGTTAACGGCTCGTAGCCAAATTCTACGGGCAAGCCGAAATGGTCGTCAAATTGAATGCCATCTATATCATAATTATCGACAATTTCTAGAATTAAATCTGAGATGAATTGCTGGACTTCGGGATGAAAGGGATTCAGCCAAACTCGATCGTGTTTGCCTTCTTTCCAAATAGTTGAACCGTCGCGCCGCTGCGCCAGCCACTCTGGGTGAAGTGTGGCTAATTCCGATTCGGCGGGGGCCATGAAACCAAACTCAAACCAGGGGATTACTGCTATACCTTTTTGGCGGGATTGTGCTATAATTTCTTTGAGGATGTCTCGGTCTTTCAATCCGGGCGAGGGGTCGATCGACTGTCCGAATACTCGTTGGGCTGCATCGCTGGGATAAAGCGTATAGCCTCCTTGCCACACCGTGGGATAGATGGTATTAAAATTGAGTTGATCCAGTCGATTTACAGCGTCAATGATGTTGTTGCGGGAGAAGATAACGTCGCTGTCAATGTTAGTCAGCCAGACGCCGCGCAATTCGGTTGTTGGGGCTTTGGGCGGGGTTTGAGCCAAAAGACGCGGAGATAATATCGCGGAGGAGGTAAGGGCGATCGTAAAAACAACTATTAAAGCCAGTATCCGCTGCCATTTGTGCAGTTTAATCATCAATTTGTCGCAAATATGATTATTTTTAGACTGATATTTTACCGTATAATTAGCTTGGTAGGGTGCGTCAGCTAGGGTTATTTGATTAAAAGTCGATCGAACATTTCCTGACGCACCTACTATAGCGGTTCTCAAGAAAGTGAGGTATGCCCTATGCCCTATGCCCTATGCCCTATGCCCTATGCACGTCGGGTACCTCATGTTACTGAGAAAGGCTATATTTTTGATATTATTGGGGGTCAACGATGGTACCCATAAATAATATTGTTCCTGTAGTATGGTCTTGAATAGCACAAAAGAGTGGACGGTTTACATTCATTTTAAAAGGCGGACAGAAGAACGCCTTTGAACTCACTGCGGCTGCTTCTGTACCTTCTTCGTTCACTTCGACAAATGTTTTGTGTTTTACTGAATCTACTGCTACGTTGTCATCAGTCATCGGAGAAAAGTCGGTTTTTGATATATCAAAAATTCCTGCCATTCCCAAAGCTATGAGTGTGCTGTTGAGTTCAACTTCATACTCCATTTTGAAGCGCGGTATTTCAATACTCCCAACTTCCCTACTAAATTTTAAAAATTGCATCCATTGATTCCAGTTTTCTGGTGTTAATTCCTGCAAGAAAGTTGCCAAATTGCTATTGGAATTGGGCAAGAAAATATACATGGCCAGAGCGCCTTCTTCTCCGTAAGGTAAACTGACTGCTTGAAATTTGTCTGTTTCGTAGTACCCATAACTGTCTTCCTGAGACATCATCGGATGCTGCTTGGAAGTGCCATCGGGTAAGGAGAAAGTTTGGTTGGCAGTTTTAGATTTATCAAAGGGCGTTTCCCAGTTGCCTTTGAAATAGATGGCGTTAATCAAAAACAAGAGTTGATCGGGGCTAATTTGATTGACTATTCGATCAATTTTTCCGTGAGTTTTTTCGCTTACCCAGTTGTTAATGATGCTGGGAGCTTGCGGATTCATAAAGTCGATTTCGGTAAGACTAGCTTTGTAGTATTCTTGATTTGTTTGCAGAAATTCTGGTTTGAAGGAGAAGCCTTGTTTCGCCCAAAGCGAGTTGGCAATTGATACTTGGACATTGGGGTCAACTTTCTGCAAACTATTTTGCAAAGCTTGATTTGCTGCGTTGATTTCTTGGGGAGTCATTCCCGTTAATTCGAGAACTTTTGTCATTTCTTGTTTCGTTTCTCCGCTTACTCCGTTGTATGTCATTGACAGTGCGAGGGCGACAGAAGTAGGGGAAATAAAGATATTTTGATTCGGCTGTTGTTTGCTGAGGGTGTTCAACAAGTTAAAACCAAATTTGGTATTAGCTGCAACAAGTCTGGCGTCTACATTTATCTGGTTGTTAGGGGGTGTCATGGCTAGTGCTTCTGAGTGATTGGGATTTGCGAGGTTGATTGCGTTAATTTTTAGTGGCGGCGCTAATTATGTGATTTAACCGGACATGATATCATATTCTATTGGTGAATTTTTTAAGAATAACCTTGCAGGTTCATGACTTTTCGATAGTGGGCTTCTATTTCACTTACTGTTTGCGATTGACGCTTGCTAGTCCACTCGCTGCGATCGAATAATTCCCGCCTCAAAGCATCAACATCGATCGTTTTCACCTTACCTTCTGCGACAATTTGCTTGCCGTTTACCCAAACGCTATCTACCGCATTAGTCGGGCGTCCCAATATTAGCAAGCCGATCGGATCGGTGCGTGGCAGCAATGATAAACTGGTTAAATCATACAGCACAAAATCTGCTTTTTTACCGACTGTCAGCGAACCCATTTCATCGGCGAGATTCAAGCCTTTTGCTCCTCCCAGGGATGCCATTTCTACAGACTGGCGCGGTGTAATCCATTGGCGGTAATCCAAATCCGTGATATTGTGCAAAATCGAACCAATTTTAATCGCTTCCAGCAAATCTTGAGAGTCATTGCTAGCAGCGCCGTCGCAACCAAAAGATACGTTTACTCCCGCTTGACGGTATTTCAAAATCGGTGCAATGCCGCTTCCCAGGCGCAAGTTGCTGAGGGGATTGTGTACGACTGTCGCTCCAGTTTCGGCCATAATCGCAATGTCGGAATCGTCCAGCCAAACGCAGTGCGCTAAGGAAGTTCGGGGACTCAAATAACCAATTTTTTGCAGGTGTTCGACAGCGCTACAGCCGTATTTTTCGTAAGCTAACTGTTTTTGCGCGGCGGTTTCCAAGAGGTGGGCGTGCCGACAAAGATTGTAGCGATCGCTCAAATCGATGCAGCCTTCAAACAAAGCATCGGAACACAGTTGAATTCCCGTCGGCGCCAACAACATATTAACACCTTTTTCGGGATGGTGAAACTGTTTTATGGCTGTTTCCATTAATTCCAAAGTTGCCTTAGTCGATCGAATGTAAGCCGCGTGTTCCATGCCACTATCGCCCGCAGGCATCCCCGCTGTCAGGGATTCATCTTGAATTAACGGCCCGATAAAAGCGCGGATGCCGATTTCTTGATAAGCGCGAACAGCGGCGGCGATTGTCTCTAATTCTTGCCCCGGAATCAAAACTAAATGATCGACTACGCTTGTACCGCCCGACAGCAATGTTTCTACCGCAGTTCCCAAGGCACTCAAGTAAACTTGTTCGGGATCGAGAGGTGTAAAATCGTATAATTCGGCAATCCACAACTCCAGCGGCAAAGGGGGAATTATGCCCCGTTGCCACATTTCTGAAGAGTGAGTGTGCGCGTTGACAAAACCGGACAGCAGCAGCTTATTTTTGCCGTTAATAACTGTTCCCGCAGGTTTTAACTTAGGCCCGATCGCACTTATGCAATTATCCACCACTTGCACATCTGCCGTTTCATAACCGCTATCAACGGGAATTAAAGCATTTTGAATTGTAAAGCTCACAGATTTACCCTTTTTGTAAATTTATATTGATTTTTATTGTATGCTTCCCAGGCGCTAACATTGGCGATCGCCTGTAATAAAGTTAATAAATCATAAAAACTCTCAAATAGTTGCCGCCGATACTTAATTATAACCAAGATTTAAGATATGACAAGTTAGTGACAATCAAATAGTTATAAGATTGAAATTGTTTTTGAGTCAAAATCAATATGAATCCTGATTCTCTCCGCACCTTGGGCGTACCGCCGAATGCTTGGAAAGTTGATGCCAAAATTGCCGATATCACCCGATCGCCGATCGCGCCTCAACCTGTTACCCTGGAAACAGAAACTAAAACCCTGCGTTTGGACTTAGCAAAAGCAGCAATGTTGGTGATAGATATGCAAAACGATTTCTGTCATCCCGACGGTTGGCTAGCACATATTGGCGTAGATGTAACGCCCGCCCGAACTCCAATTAATCCTTTAAAAAATTTGCTGCCAAAATTGCGATCGCACGCAGTACCAATTATTTGGATCAACTGGGGAAACCGCCCCGATTTGCTCAATATTAGTGCAGCTTCCCGTCACGTTTACAATCCCACAGGATCCGGTGTAGGTTTGGGAGATCCGCTGCCAAAAAACAACGCACCTGTACTGATGGCTGGGAGTTGGGCGGCGCAGGTTGTCGATGAATTAAAACCCAAACCGGAGGATATTTGTGTTGATAAATATCGGATGAGTGGCTTTTGGGATACTCCTTTAGATAGTATCTTGCGGAACCTTGGCAGAACTACACTTTTCTTTGGAGGAGTAAACGCCGATCAGTGCGTCATGGCTACGCTGCAAGATGCTAATTTTCTCGGTTACGATTGTATTTTAGTCAAAGATTGTACAGCTACGACATCTCCAGAGTATTGCTGGCAAGCTACTCTTTATAACGTTA
Organism: Microcoleus sp. B4-C2; assembly: GCF_036705265.1. Lineage (NCBI taxonomy): Bacteria > Bacillati > Cyanobacteriota > Cyanophyceae > Oscillatoriales > Microcoleaceae > Microcoleus > Microcoleus sp. B4-C2. The sequence continues at coordinate 929 of NZ_JAUBUB010000064.1, read as the reverse complement.
AACAATGTTTTGGCTTTTTGTCGGATTCTCAGGCTATGTTAGAAGCAATTAAATAGCAGTCAGCAATGATTCCTAGAATGAGTGTAGGGGCAATCCCCCCGTGGTTGCCCCTCTTGATTAAGAAACTGAGTAGGCGGGCACGGGCTGGGCGGGCACGGGCTGGGCGGGCACGGGCTGGGCGGGCACGGGCTGGGCGGGCACGGGGCTGGGCGGGCACGGGGGCACCGCCCCTACGATAATTAACAATTAAGCACAAAAAAATGACAAACCAGTGCATGATTCCTGTTATAAAGTCTCCGAAAGACTACCAAGCATTTCGCATCAGTCCGGGCGATACTAATAGATTAGCGATCGTCTTCGATCCGGTAATAGCTAATGTTTCATTAACAGTTTGCGTGGAGATTTTCGATGCGGGTGGCAAAACTCCTCCCAACCGTCATCAATTAGCCGTAGAAATGTTTTTTGTACTCAAAGGAACCGGGCAAGCAACCTGCGACGGCAAAACAGTTAGTATTCAACCTGGAGATAGTTTGTTAGTGCCTCCAACAGGCACTCACGTAATTGAGAATACGGGCAGTGGACGTTTGTACGCTTTGTGCATCATGGTGCCGAATGAGGATTTTGTGGAACTAATTCGCAGCGGTACACCAGTCGAACTCGATGAGGAAGATATGAGAGTTCTTGGGCGATCGGATGTACTCGTATCGTGCTAGGTTTGTAGTATAGCAGTTTTTAATTGGATGAAATACAGGACACGGCATTGCCCAAAGCGTGTCAACTTAAGCTATCAGTCCGCCAGTCCTCCCGCGCACCCGCCATTCCGCCAGGGACTGAAGTCCCTGTCTAATAGCTAAAGTCCTCCTAAGAAACTCAATCTAACTGTGGAGTTTTAGCAACTAGCTCAAACCCAAAAGACTCAGCAGTTTTCT